>JAYSTG010000178.1:0-4805 GCA_043719965.1 Saprospiraceae bacterium
TTGACAGGAATACAATTTTAAGGTATATTTAAGGTTCGAAACAAGGTCTTTCTTTTAAAGAGAAGAAAGCGGTCCGGTCAATATCTATTATCCCAGACAGTAAACCCTTGATTCGTAATTGGTTATGTTCGAAAATAATTTTTTTCGTGCACTGCCTGGACGCAACCTGACAAGTTCTGGTTGTCAGTACCGGATGGGTTTATTAAGGAAAGGTTTTAAAACCATACTTCTTTTATGTCGAAATTCAACCTGAGATGTAAATGTAAACCCAACTTTTTTAAGGCAACATAGTTTACTGTGTTGCCTTTTTTGTGATCGAATATAAAAAAGACCTCCTGTGGTTGACTTTTCAATGCCTTATTCAAGTACAATAGCTTATAATTTAAATTAATAAGATGTGTACATATTTTTTTCTTACTCTCAACTGCCTTGTACAGATTAGATGCCCTATTGCTAACCCATATAGGCAGTAAAGTCCTATTTCAAGTGGTTTTATCACGGACTACAGATGTGCAATTAGATGGCAGCTGCCACAATACTTTTTTACTATGCTAAGCATATCGCCCGAAGAATATTTTGAAAGAATGGTTGCGACAGTGTCGATCGGCAACAAACTTCGAAAAGGAAAATGATGATTATAAAAAATAAAAAAGGCCTCATTGAGATGGTGAGGCCTGGTAGCTTCGAAGGGAATCGAACCCCTACCACCTGATCCGAATTCAGGTATTCTATCCATTGAACTACGAAGCCTGCATTATATGGCGCAAAGTTATAATTTTTATTGAGGAAGGCAAGTATACTAGGTCCCAAGTCGCTATTTTTTATGGCATTTACATTTGGAAAGCTAAGAGTGAAAAGCAAGAATTATTCATAATATTGTAGTTTAAATAGCTCATAATGATTTCAAAGATTGAAATTAGTTTTTCAGCAGATTTAAATGTAATCAGTGAGATACTCGCTTTACAATATAAAAATCTCCGGCAAAATTTAAGCCCAGAGGATATTGAAAGTCAGGGCTTTGTATTTGTTCAACATCGTCCAGAAGCCTTAGAGGCCATCTGCATAAGTGAACCAGCAGTGATAGCAAAAGATCAAAATTTATTAGCAGGATATGCATTGTGTATGAATAAAGATCATGCTCAAAAAGTACCTGAGCTTATTGACTTTTTCAAAGAAATAGATCAGCTCCAATATGACGGTATAGCCCTACGCAACACAACCTATCTCGCTTGTGGACAAATCTGTATAGCGAAGGAGTATAGAGGCCAGAATCTGATGAGCAGTTTATATAGGCACATGCAGCTCTTGAATACTAAATATCAATATTGTATAACCGAAGTATCTAGTCTAAATATACGTTCTTTGCATGCCCATTTCAAGGTTGGCTTTGTGCCTCTTCACAAGCATCTCAGTGCCGAGCACGAAGAATGGCAAATTTTGCTTTGGGACTGGAGAAAACCAAATCATTCATTAGGATCATTGAATTAAAAATTTATGAGCAAGCATACCAGTTTGGCTTTAACTGCCTTAGATCCGCTTCCAGCCATGAAAGGCTATAAAATCGCCATTATCAGTACGGCCTGGAATAGACATATCGTAGAAAAACTCGAATCCGGAGTAATTATGACCTTATTAAGCTATGGGATAGACCAGGATGACATCACACTGATCACAGTACCCGGTGCTTTTGAACTGGTTTTTGCGGCTAAACGAGTAAAAACAACAAATTTTGGGCTAGATGCCATCATCTGTCTCGGATGTATCATTAAAGGTGATACGCCGCACGATGTATATATATGTAATGCCGTTTCGTCCGGAATCATGCAATTAAATCTGGACGGCACCTATCCTCATATTCCGGTCATTTTTGGAGTATTGACCACAAATACCGAGCAACAGGCCATGGAACGAGCCGGGGGGACAGTAGGTCATAAAGGCGCTGAGGCCGCTCTGACGGCTCTCTATATGATCAAATTCAACAAAGGAAAGTGATATTAAAATCTGTGTTAGCCGGCACATTCAAACTGGATGGAGGTGCTATGTTTGGCGTAGTGCCTAAAAAAATATGGAGTAAAATGCTGGCTTGTGATGACCAGAATCTTTGTACCTGGGCTATGCGGTGTCTTTATATCGAAGCAGAGGGTAAAAAAATATTGATAGACACGGGATTAGGTACTAAACAAGACGCTAAGTTTTTTTCATATTATAGTCCCAATGGACATCAAGCCATACAGGATGCATTGGTTTATGTAGGGATTGATGCAGATGAAATAACCGACATCATATTTACCCACCTCCATTTTGATCATGCCGGGGGTGCCATCTTGCGCACCCAGCCCGAGGACCAATTAACAGCGGTATTCCCTAAAGCCAGTCATTGGGTTCACAAGGAGCAATGGGCATTGGCTAATCACCCCAATCCTCGCGAAAAAGCATCATTTCTCAAAGAAAATATACTACCCCTAGAGCCATACCTCAATTGGGTAGATCCTTCTATTCGACAATTTTCCTTCATTGAGTTTATAAAAGTAAATGGTCATACGCAGGGCATGATTTTACCTTTGATTACCATGCCTGATGGAAAAAAATTATTGTATTGTGCAGATTTATTTCCTTCACTTCACCATTTACCTATACACTATGTGATAGCTTATGATATGCAGCCTTTAGTGACCATGCAGGAAAAAGAAGCTGTATTGCGGCGAGCTGTAGCTGAATCGATCGACCTCTTTTTTGAACATGATGAATTCAATGAAGTAGCTCAAATTGGAATCAGTGAACATGGCAAATTTTATCCAGCTAGGGTAATGTCACTATCAGACTGGCTCCGGGATGAAAGACTAGAAAAGTAAAAACTCTTTTAACAAATTAGTCAATACGGTTTGTGTAGCTCCATCTATGAAGACACCTTGATCATCGATCAGTGTTTCGATGCGAGATATTGGCAGTTTATTGGGATAAATTATCATATTCATATACATTAATATGCCTGCCAAATGATCCAACCCTCTGAGATTGCCTGCCCTACCAGATGCCACACCGATCAGACATGCTTTTTTGTGATAAAAGGATGCTTTTGAGTCTTTTATAGAACAGGCATCTATAAATAGTTTTAATATACCAGGAATACTACCATTATACTCTGGAGATACGAAAATCATTTTAGTAGAGGGTACCAATAGTTTAGCCTGAATAGTATTGATTTCATCACTCACCGAGTCCGCTTTATACATAGACTCTGACTCATAAGATTGAAGGCTGATATCAGACAGGTCAACCAATTCAATTTTACCATCGTAAAGCTCTTGCAATGCTTTACAGACGAAGTCACTGATAGGCTTGCTTTGACTGGATTTTCGATTTGTCCCGTGTATTATCAATATCATGATCGTACAAAAGAACAAAAAATTAAATTTAAACTTTAATGCTTGTCTTGGGGATTGGTACACCACCTTACAATTGGATATTTGCAGCAATCGAGTAGGTGCGTCCATCGGAGGGCCAAATGCCTGGTCCAGGGTAAAACTGAGGTCGTTTAGTAAAATAGGATTTATCAAAAAGATTATTTACATTCGATAATAGCTTCACCTTTTTATTGCACTGAATCGTACCGTTGAAATCCGTGAGTCCATAAGCAGGGACTACACCGGTGGACCCGCTCACATTGGGCTCGACCGCATTTAAGGCATCTGCAAAACTTTTAGCGGTATAACTGTACAGCAATGATATCGAGACCCTTGAATATCGGAAAGATGCTCCGTTCCGGGAAATATACCTTGGAGTGCTCTCAACATCATTGCCTGTCACATCCATGTTAGTAGAACCCGATCGAATTATGGCATTCTTATATTTAGCATCTAAATAAGATGAAGATGTAAATACCGACACAACGGACTTACTATTAGGATAAAAATCTTTTTGTACAAATAGTTCAATGCCCTTGGCTATACTGTGACCTATATTGGTGCGGCGGATAATGAGGTTACCTGCTGCATCTGAGGTAGCGATAGTACCTAACCTGTTTTGATACAATAATTGGAATATGCCAATATCCCATGTAAAATTTTTCCAAGATCCTCTGTATCCTGCCTCTAGATTATACCCTTTTGCATCTTTTAAATTTTTATCAGAGACTTCGAAGACAGAAGCTGGTATGATGTCTTTAAAAATAACCGGTCGGTAAGCTTGTGACCATCCTCCATAGAAGTTCATATTCTTTGTGACATCATATTGCATATTAAACCCAAATAATGGATACTTGTGAATGATCTGATTAGGGATATCATCAGCTTGATAATATACAATGCTACCGCTCACATTGGATGCACCTATTTCTAATCTTACTCCCGCATTGAGCGAGAGTTTTTCTAAGAACTGAAATTTATTCTCTAGAAACAGGGCAACATTATGAGATTTAAACTTTAAATCTCTGCCCCAAATCGGATCCGTACGAGTTAGATCAAAGTCGTTGTTAACGGTACCTTTCCCAAATTGGCGGCGCAATAATAAATTATTCATGAGTTGGACCCCACCTACGACCGTATGTCTTCTTGCACCAATCTGGTAGCTGTGCAATAATCGCAATTCCGAAGTATAACTATTAAAACGATCTATATCCACTTGTCTAGGATTGTGGGTCAGAGTAGATCTGACTATGGTATCTGCCACGGTGGCCGGTCGATCATAAATTACACTGTTTCTGGAACCCAATACCGCAGAAGAAGTGAACTGCAATTTGGTAGCAGCAGAAATATCCCAATCCATCACGAAAGATGGGATGAAAATATTGGGATTGTAATGGTTTC
>JAYSTG010000179.1:0-1889 GCA_043719965.1 Saprospiraceae bacterium
TCGATTCCGCTGGATGTCGCTTCTGTAAATTTTCCTTTGCCATCATTGATCATCAATCTGCAAGGTGCAAAATGATTGATGATGAAAAGATCTTGATCGCCATCATTATCACTATCTCCTGCAATTACAGACCACGATTGATCAGCGATAGCTAATCCAGCCTCTTTTCCCACTTCTTTAAAAACACCTCCGACATCATTTCGATAAAAGACATTTATCCTACGGGGATCTGTAGGTTCACGAGCTGCACCTTTACATTTAGCAATGTAAAGATCCAAATCCCGATCTCCATCAAGGTCAGACCAGACGCTGCTATAATTGCCTGACATGTCAGAGGCCGGTACTGTGGTAAAATCAATCCATGGTACAGGGTTGTTATTCAATCTGCCTCCTGAATTTGCCCAAATCTTATTTTCTCCAATATCATTACATAAAAAATAGTCCAACCACCCATCGTTATTAATATCTACCAGATTACCTGCTTGAGCATAGGCCTTATCTGAACCCGGTAAAGCTTGTTTTTGATACGCAATACTATCACCTAGTATGACACTATAGTAGATATAACCAAAGTTTTCATTAGCTCCGAAGACCATATCATTCAATCCATCTTGATTGACATCTCCCACTGTCACATTCCAAAATTCGTAAGATGCAATGGATCCGAAGGTCCGAACTATATAGGCCTGTCCAGGAGCGGTTTGGTATGCGATTGAAAGGATTCTGGAGTTTTGAAGGCGAATGATATCGTCCAGGCCATCAGCATTCATATCAGCTATACCGACTACACTGCCACTAAAATGATCTTTTACAACTAAGTCCTGGGTTGCAATTGAAAATTTAAATTGACCTATTAAACAAGTGGGGAGAAGCAGCGCTAACCATAGGCCAATTTTCATAGTTGTTATTTTTTACTTTTCGAAAAAGGTGATTTTACCTTTTTCATCAATCGTTTTCCTTCTTTTTTGTTCAAAAATACATAACGAACTGATAATCCTTTGAGACTGTTAAATAAAGGTCCTTTTGATCCATTAGAATTAGTGCTAATATATAAAATTGGTGTAAAATCCCAACTTAAATTTATTCGGCCTACCGTAAGTTCGATGCCTGCCTGGATCGGAATCCCTAATTTGGAGTTTCGTATTACACCCGCCTCACTTTCATATTGTTCTGACTGCCAGGTAAGACCAGTTCCATAGAATAGATTAAAATTTCGGGTAAGGATTGGTTTGTGATTGGCTGCCATTAGACTAAATCCCAGGTTGGATTTGCCATTATCATTTGAAAAAAGTATTGCTTCTACTGTAGTCCTTTTCAAGATTCTTTGCTTGAAAGTCAATCCATAATCTGTGCCTAATCGGATGCCTCCAGTCATAAAATACGATTGCCCTGAAACATAACCTTGAAAAAATAACAAAATGAGTATGAAATTAATTTTTAGATACATAATGAAAGTGGTTTATACTTTTGACGGATGGATAGATCATTTGATACAATTATAACCTCAATTTGGTGAGAAAAAGTATTAACAAAATTCAAATGAGGGCTAAGGAGCTGCTTTTTACTTTAAGGTCAGGATTGCAATACTACTTTGATGCTAAGACTGTACATGAGATAGACTCGCCGTTTATTTTTGACTTAATGAAACAAGTACTTGAAAAATCAACCCAGAAATCAAAAGTTCAATTTATTGAAAGTAGAAGAAATGACCTCTACATTGACAAAAAAATGATTGATCGAATGGACTTGGGCCAAGGGTCTCGAAATACTTATCCTTCCATTCAATCATCCCCTGAAACCATTGGCACATGGGCCAAAAGCAGTAGCATCAGCCCATATTTCGGATGTATATTACATCGATTGATAGATTTTTTCAAACCTGGTATCAT
>JAYSTG010000180.1:0-4793 GCA_043719965.1 Saprospiraceae bacterium
TATATTCCTAAATACCAGATTACCGTGCCAAAAGTGTTACAAAATCGTGGAACATCCAGTCTATAAAAAACAAGTTGCTTTATTACTAAGAGTACTGCCTGCAGTAGCAACTGAATCTTGCTTTGCATTATACGGCGGTACAGCAATCAACTTATTTGTTCGAGATTTGCCGCGGTTATCGGTTGATATTGACCTCACCTATATTCCAATTGAAGACAGAGGAACTTCGCTCAAAAATATAGCTGCCGCCCTGGACAGGATTAAAACGAGTATTGAGGCAACCATTCCGAATGTAACAATTCAACACCAGCTTGATGTCTCCAAGTTGCAAATCTCAACTCCAGAGGCTCATATCAAACTCGAAGTGAACCAGGTCACACGCGGAATACTAACTGCCCCTCAGAAGATGCAATTATGTATGAAGGCTCAAACTGAGTATGATACATTTTGTTCAATTCAAGTTGTCTCCTTCGGTCAACTATACGGGGGAAAGATTTGTGCAGCTTTGGATAGACAACATCCAAGAGATTTATTTGATATTAAATATCTCTTAGAGGAGGGAGATATCACTCCAGACACAAAAAACGGATTCCTGTTATGCCTCCTAAGCAGCGACAGGCCTATGCATGAAATCATCAAACCGAATTTTCTGGACCAGCGTCATGTCCTAGAGAATCAATTCGCTGGCATGACCCGTGAGCTTTTTACTTATGATGAATTTGAAGCTGTTCGTGAAACTTTGGTTGAAAAGGTTAACACCATGCTTTCTAAAAGAGATAAACAATTTTTATTGGGATTTAAAAATAGTACTCCAGATTGGAGCATACATGACTTTGAAAGATTTCCTGCAGTGCAATGGAAACTTCAGAATCTGCAGAAATTAAAAACAAACAATCCTGCAAAGCATCAATCATTATTTCAGAAGCTTTTTGAATAACTAGGTGAGTAAAACAATTTAACGAAATTCCAAATCGCTGAATATTTTTTTTACAACACCTTGAATCTTAAATTCTTCATTCAGGATCATTGGTTTGTACCCCTGGTTGCTAGATCGGGGAAGGAGCAATATATGGTCGCTTTTTTTGTGGAATTCTTTTATTGTGGCTTCATTGTCAACTAAGGCAACAACCCAATCGCCATTATTTGCCCAATTTTGGAGTTGGACTAGAACTAAGTCTTTATCATGTATTGGTTCTTTACCTAGTGGTGCTAAATTCATTGATTCTCCTTTGGCTCTTAGTAAAAAATATTTTGACTCCGAGCTAAGAAATTTAGTTGAAATCCTGAAAATGGCATCAACATTTCCTTCTGCTAAGATTGGAACTCCGCACGCAATCTCGCCAAGGAGTGGAATTCCTTCGGTTTCATCGTGATATGGATCGTTAAAAGTCTTTAATAATCTAATTGTACCGTTTTTAGCTTTTCCGAGAATACCTTTTTCTGTCAACTGATCAATTAGAACCGCAATTGATCTTTTGGATTTGTATCCCATTGCATTCATAAGAAAACCAAATGAAGGATATTCACCAGTTTGTTTAAACTCATTAGAAACGATGTCCAAAAAAAAACGCTCTTTTTTTGTTAACATAATCTTAACAATTTATTTTTATACTTCGTATTAAAAATAGTTTAATTTTGCGTTGGTTGTAATTTTTACAATCGTATACAAATGTATCTAAAAATAATTTACTAATTCCATAAAGTTCATATGACAAAAAGTGCATTTTTTTCATTTCAGTCTTAGGATATTAGAAATGTAATACGTATCGAAACATTAATTTTATAAAAATTACTATGAAAATTACCAATACATTCAGCGCTAAGGCAATGAAAATTGATCCTAATTTAGGAGCATTACTTGATGAAAATGAAAAAATTGAGATTGAAAAAATTTCCAATAGTGAAACTCAAAAAACTATCATTAGACGATTAAAGGGTGTTATCAGTTATTACAATTCGAACATTGATTGGATTACAATGGAAGAAATAAGAGATACCTATTATATACTAAAATATATCCCAATAACCTTAAGAAATATTGAATCCCTTGCTTCGAAATTCTGTGGTCAACTCGAAATTGACATCAAGCTTAATGTTTTAATTTATAGAATTGTTTATCCTGGATCATATGATTTTTATGAATTTAGGACAAGTTATTCTGCGCATAAATCATTTAATAATCGTGAAATTGAGGAAGATATTGATAACAAGTGGATTGTCGGTTTGTTGATATATTTTCTTGAAGAAATGAATAAGTGGGAAAAAGGAGAGGTTGAAATCTAGTGGCTCATCAATTTAGTCAAATCCAACTCCAAGCCTGTGCAATCTCGAAAAGCATTTTATTTTTAGTGGGTATTTGCCGTTTTCTATGTGGCTTAGATATGTGGGATTCATGTCACATCCCAGAGCAGCAAGATCACCCTCTCGCATGTGTTCAAGGAATTCAGATGTTTTGAGTTTATTATTCATCTCGATGGTGCTCACTGCGGCGTTCTCAATGCGGGCGGACGCATGTGTTCTGAAAAGGTTAGACTTCTTGGTGAGATTCAATTCGCCGCTGGCTTCCAGCCTTTTATTTGTATGTTTTACCTTAATCATCCCCCAACTAAAACATCCTATTCAAACCTTCCCACCTCACCTTCCACTTTCCATTTTTAGGAATTCCGGGATTAATAGTTTTACGGCCATCGTAACCCGCACACATCATAGCTACAGCGGTTAACAGTCCCCCGTTGCCGGGTAAATAGATCGTCAATCGTCGATCTTGATAGTTGTGGCCGTTCTTTAAATAGGTGTTGGTTTGTACTGGCATTAATAGAGCATCCATCGCTTTTTCTGGTAGACCCAACCTCGTGGTGCAGAACGTAATTCTTCAATAATTTTAATATCCGGATGAGTGCTGGAAGTAGATCGAAAAGCACTAAGAGTAGTATAAGAAGTGTCTGGTATGCTAGTAACGCCAGCTAAAGATTGTGCGGTGCAATGGATCGTAAATCCATAAACGAAAAGCAATACAGAAAACTGTCTCAAACTCCTATTTATTGGGCGAACTTAAACTCCACTCCCATTAACTAAGTGAAGGTCATAAACCCAACTGAAATTGACCTGATAAGATAACCTTTTGTACATTAGCTCATTGAACAAAATCATTTGACAATAGAAACTCCAAACCAATTCTAAAAATAAAGTAAAATGAAAGTATTTAGATTATTCATTGCAGTACTTGCTGGTGGACTCATTTTGAACTCTTGCTCTAACAACAAGACCGAAAACAAATTTGACACGACCCTTAAAGATTCAACAAAAGAAACATTTTCATTGAAGGGTTTAGTCGAAGAATTCAAACAAGTGCCGGACTCCATTATTGCAGCACTAAATGCTCAACACCATAATTTCAAGGTACTCGAAAGACGCACACTCCCAAACACTGCTGTTATCTCCAAATTAAAGTACTATGCGGAGCATGCAGTGACCCTAGATAAACTACCGGTCATTAACCCTGGGCCTGGCGAATATGTGCATGTACTAGCAGGTCAAGCATACGGATACAATGGACTCACCATTGGAGTCACTGAGACATTCCCCGGCGGTGCTCCTCCGATGCATTCTCATGAGGGAGAAGAGTCGCACGTATTGCTGGATGGAGAAATCCTTTATGCTTTGGGCGATACGATGTTCACCATAACTGCACCTTATATCGTCAACATTCCAGCTGGAGTGCCCCACGCGTTCAAAAATATTGGAAAAAAAACTGCAAACCTTGTCGTGATATTTCCTACCAATATCTGGAAATATGATGTGCTTGATTATTTTCCTTTTGAAAAGAAAAAGTAAAAATTGGCTTTTGATATAAAACTCGGCGAAGCAAAAGTGTTTGTAGTAGCTTTTGAATGATTCAGTTAAAAAGGGAACAACCTCCAAAAATACTATTGGAGAAGTTGTTTTAATTTTTCTTCGACCCCTTCAAAATCAAAACTATACAGTATGCTTTCCATCTTAGCCTTTATCTCCGGCAGACACAGATTGCCAATACTGCCTTCATGAGTATGATGAATAGAATAGTCTGCTTGGTAGGCGCCTTGCTCCACATCCAGGCCTACTTTTTTGTATGCGTCTCTAAATGGTATCCCGGAAAGGACAAGTTTATTCACTTGCTCAACGGTGAATAGATATTGGTATTTTTCTTGTTGTACCAGATCGGAGTGGACAATAATATTTTCCAACATATATCGGGCTACATCCAAGATTGACTTTAAAGATTGAATTTTAGGAAAGACGACTTCTTTCAACAATTGAAAATCCCTATGATAGCCGGCGGGCAGATTATGGATCATCATGCTGATCTCCACAGGTAGCGTGACTATACGATTGCTGTGGCTACGAATCAATTCCCATACATCAGGATTTTTTTTATGCGGCATAATACTGGATCCTGTAGTGAACTCATCCGGAAAAGAAATAAATTTAAAGTCCTGACCGATATAAAGACACATGTCCATCGCCAACTTATTGAGGGTGGTCGCTACTCCAGCCATCCCATAGGCTAGATTCAATTCTGTTTTGCCCCTACTCATCTGAGCATTGATCACATTATAATGAAGGTCGCTAAATCCTAGTGCTTGTGTAGTCATCGTACGATTCAGTGGGAACGATGAGCCATATCCAGCTGCAGATCCCAGCGGATTAAGATTGGCCAGCTGATAGGCTGATTGCAACAATCTCATATCATCTGCCAAAGCTTCAGCATAAGCAGAAAACCATAATCCAAATGAGGATACCATCGCCACTTGCAT
>JAYSTG010000019.1:0-5996 GCA_043719965.1 Saprospiraceae bacterium
ATTGTAGCGATAAATCGAAAAACAGGTGAGACGATCGCTGTAGGTTCCAGAGCTATGCAGATGCATGAAAAAACGCATGAAAATATCAAGACCATTAGACCGCTTAAAGATGGGGTGATAGCTGATTTTCAAGCTGCTGAAAAATTGATCGAAGGATTGATCAATATGATCGGCACCAAAAGAAGTTTTTTTACTCACCTTAAAATGGTGATTTGTATACCTTCAGGAATCACAGAGGTGGAAAAACGCGCTGTGTTTGATTCAGCGGATCACGTAGATTCCAAAGAGACCTATTTAATTCATGAACCCATGGCTGCTGCGCTGGGTATAGGCCTGGATGTGGAAGAGCCTGTCGGGCATATTATTATTGATATTGGTGGTGGTACGACAGAGATTGCCGTAATAGCTATGTCGGGTATCGTTACCGATCAATCTATTCGTACAGCCGGCGATGAGTTCAACTACGATATTATGGAGTACATGAAACGTGCTCATAATATCCTGATCGGTGAACGTACTGCTGAACAATTAAAGATTAATGTAGGTTCTGCGCTCAAGCAATTGGAAAATGCACCGGAAGATTACCCCGTCAACGGTCGTGACCTGATGACTGGTATACCGAAACAAATCACTGTAGGTCATACTGAAATAGCTACAGCGCTCGATAAATCTATCGCAAAAATAGAAGATGCTATCCTCAAAGCATTGGAATCTACTCCACCAGAGTTGTCTGCAGACATATATAAAAACGGCCTTTATCTGACAGGAGGGGGTGCATTATTACGCGGCCTGGATAAAAGGATCTCTGCTAAAACAAAACTCCCTGTGCGAGTGGTAGATGATCCGCTCAGAGCTGTCGTAAGAGGAACAGGATTGGCTTTAAAAAATTCAGACCGATATTCTTTTTTGATTGACCGTAAAAGTGTCTGATCTTTGACACCGGATTATGCAAAATCTTTTTGCTTTTTTTTACCGGTATGCCTTTGTGTTTTTATTTCTGATATTTGAGTTTATCAGTATCCGTCTGATCATCAATCGAAATGAAAATCAACGGGAGATCTACCTCAATTCATCTACTATTATCAGTGGCAAGGTTTATAGTAGAATTGATCGAATCAAAAAATATTTTGGGCTACAAAAAATCAATCATCAACTTGCATTGGAAAATGCAGCATTGCGGACCCAGTTCACACTTCAACGCGCTCCTACGATTTATAAAGTAGATTCCATTCACGACACCATATATCAGCAGCGCTATCAGTTAGTGCCGGCAGAGATTGTTAATAATTCCATTGAATTTAGAAACAATATGATTACTATCAATAAAGGATCGAATGATGGCATTCAAAATTCTTCTGCGGTCATTGAGCGATTGGGCGTGGTCGGTTTCGTGACTAGAGTAGGACAACAATATTCTACAGTCATGTCCATTTTGAATAGTAAGTCCAGAGTCAGTATCATGGTCCAACGAAATCAAAGTATTGGTAATCTGGTATGGAATGGTAACTCCCCGATTACCATGCAAGTCGAGGCTATTCCCAAGCATAGTGATGTGCGTATTGGAGATACTATCGTTAGTAGTGGATATTCTAATTTTCCTTCGGGGCATCTTATTGGTGTGGTGACCAAAGCCAACGTAGAAGCCGGAGAAAATTTTTATGTCATTGATGTCAGACTTTTTAATGATCTTTCAAGATCAGGACCTGTATATATCGTCAATGACTTGCATAAGCACAAAATCGACAGTCTCACCCAGAAAAACCTTTTGAAATGAATTCCATTTGGTTCAAACAAGGATTCAGACTTCTTTTTTTATTCCTCTTTCAGGTATTGGTGCTCAAGCAGGTTCATTTGAATTGGGGTTCCTTTAATTATATTGCATTGATCATCATACCGCTATGGATCATGTTGTTACCGGTCCACACTCCACGATGGCTATTGGTCACCATGTCGTTTGTAGTAGGCATTTTAGTCGATTGGTTTTATGATTCACCTGGTGTACATGCCAGTGCGTGTACCTTCCTGGGGTTTATAAGACCGTTTATTCTCGGATACCTGGAGCCAAAAGGTGGGTACAATCGGATGCCTATACCTTCTAAATTTCATCTGGGACTCAATTGGTTTGTTAGCTATAGCTCTATATCCTTACTGACCTATCTGTTGTTTTATTTTTCAATGGAAGTATTCACGCCTTCTTACTTGGTTACGATTTTGATGAAAACCATCTTTAGTTTCATCGTGTCGATACTTTTATTGCTTCTTTATATGTTTATATTCGATCCGGAATAAGCGACGCAGCAGTATTCCCGATCAAGGTGCTACTTTAAATAATTATCTTTTAAATAATTATCTTTGATCCTGCATGAAGTACGAGACTAAGATCATCATACAAGCCACTATCCTGATCCTAGCAGGTGTTATTCTCTTTCAGGCTTTTTATATTCAGTTTTTAGATAAGGATATACGAAGCAAGGCAAAGTTTGCGGCCTTGGAAAAAGCGGTAAGTTATCCTGCCCGAGGCGCTATTTATGATCGCAATGGTAAACTCATAGTCCTTAATAATCCGGTATACGACATTGAAGCCACGTATAATAAAATTGATAAAAAAATAGACACCACCAGATTCTGTGATTTGTTGGGCATTGATAAGACACAGTTTATTTTTGAGTTGAATAAAGATTGGGCTAGTAAACAATATTCAAAAAACAAACCTTTCCCTTTTATCAAAAGAGTACCCGCTTATCAATTTGCCAAATTTCAGGAAATGATGCATGAATTTCCAGGCTTCAATGCTACCTTAAGATATATTCGAGGGTATCCCAGACCTATTGCAGCCCATGTGATGGGCTATATCAGTGAGGTGAGCCCTGCTGAAATCGGAAAATCTAAGGATATATATGAATCTGGAGATTATAAAGGGACCAGTGGTATAGAGCGGGTATATGAAAACCAGCTCAAAGGATTAAAAGGATGGAAATACCTCCTAAAAGATAATGTAGGTATTACAGTCGGTTCTTATCAAAATGGAGCTCAAGATTCGGTAGCTCAAAGCGGGGACGAACTCATGATGTCTCTGGATGCTGATTTACAGGAATATGCTGAGAAGTTAATGCAAAATAAACTTGGTTCGGTGGTAGCAATCGAGCCTGCTACAGGAGAGATATTAGCTCTGGTCAGCGCTCCTACCTATGATCCCAATCTATTGACTGTGGATAGAGACAGAGGAAAATATTTTTCTGCCTTACTACAAGATTCACTTCAACCTCTGTTTGATCGCACGGTTCAAGCTCAATATCCTCCTGGGTCTATATTCAAAACCGTAGTGGCTCTGGCGGGCATGCAGATGGGAGTCATCAACCCCAACACAGGCACGCATTGTAGTGGTTCTTATTTATTGGGTCGGGTGTATAAATGTGCGCATATACATGGTACCATCCCCAATGTCCAGGAGGCTATCAGTCATTCTTGTAATGTTTATTTTTATCAAAAAATACAGGACATCATGAATAAATATGGTGGTGATAAACCTGGTAAAGGATTGGATGAATTTGCAGAATATATGCGCCAGTTTGGATTGGGTAAACCTATGGGTATGGATTATTTCAATGAAAAATCGGGCACCATTCCGACTGATGCATATTATACCCGTTTGTACAAAACCGCCAATTGGAAAGCAGCCTATGAAATATCGATAGGTATTGGCCAGGGAGTAATCCAACTTACAACAGTACAAATGGCCAATCTATGTGCTGCTATAGCCAATAAAGGATATTGGTTTACCCCCCATTTTTTGAAAGGTGTTATTAAAGACCACAACTTATATCCTCAGACAAAATTTACTGAAAAACATCAGATCAATATCGATGAAAAGCATTTTGATATCGTCATCGATGGTATGGCAAAAGCAGTAACTTCTGGCACCTCCCGTGTTGCTGCTATAAAAGATTTTGAGGTCTGTGGCAAGACTGGTACGGTTCAAAATCCACATGGTGAAGATCATTCTGTGTTCTGTGCATTTGCACCTAAAGTCAATCCCAAAATTGCCATCGCTGTCATCGTAGAGAACGCAGGATTTGGCGCTACCTATGCAGCTCCTATAGCAAGTCTATTGATGGAGCGATATCTCAAAGGTAGTATAGATTCCACCAGAATACCGCTTGAAAAACGAGCTTTCGAACAAGACCTTATCCACAAAAATAACCCAGGTACCAAACCCTGAACACCTATTTCTATATCCATGATAGTATCTTGTATTGTAGCTGTAGATGAGCATCTGGCTATAGGATCCAAAGGGCAGATTCCTTGGTATCTACCGGCTGATCTCAAATATTTCAAAAAAACGACTACACCCCATCATGTGATCATGGGTCGGCAAACCTATGAAAGTATCGGTAAACCATTACCTGGGCGGATTAATATAGTCATCACAAGGGATGCTTATTTCCTCAGTACAGGCTGTCTTATAGCCCATTCTCTAGAAGAGGCTTTGTCTATAGCCAGAGATCATGGTGAAAAAGAATCATTCATCATCGGAGGGGCTCAGATCTATAAAGCCAGCCAAAAATATTGGGACAAAGTTTATATCACGAGAGTGCATACTGTCGCAGAAGACCCGGATACTTTTTTCACAGAGTGGAGTGATCAAAACTGGACTAAAATCTCATCCATTGCTTTGCAGAAGGATGAAAAGAATAAGTTTGATTATGACTTTGAGGTGTATGAAAGGGTGGATGGGCAGAATTAAAGCTGATCGGGAGCAGGTCTGTAACCAGTAAAGTTTCCAATTATTTTATTTAATCCCTCCAAGTCGATCAGTATATTGATCGATTTTATATAAATTTCTATACTTTTACTTTCTAAAAAATACTATTTTTGATTTATATACTGATTAATTAGTATTAAAATTTATTTAAATAATTGATAATGAATATATTATATGAATATCATCAACAATTTTTAAAAAATTTAAAACCCCGCTTCACCAGGCAATTACTTCATCAGATAGACTGGAGTAATCGTATGATCGGGGTTAAAGGTGCTAGGGGGGTGGGTAAATCCACCTTAATTCTTCAACATATTCAGACGAAGTTTGGCGAGGCGACAGAAGCGCTTTATGTTTCGATTGACCATCTTCAAATTTTAGGTATATCCCTGTTGGATATTGCTGATCATCATTATAAAATCGGCGGCACTCATTTGTTTATTGATGAAATTCATAAAAGTCCTGGTTGGAGCAGAGAGTTAAAAGTGATCTATGATCTGTACAGTACCTTATTTATTGTTTTTACCAGCTCTTCAATATTGGAAATATACAAAGGCCAGTCGGACCTTAGTCGAAGAGTATTATTGTATGAATTAAATGGGCTTTCATTTAGAGAATATTTGCAAATTGAATATGATACAAAACTGCCCATCCTACCGATAGAAGACTTGATGCTACACCATACGACTATAGCACATGATGTTCTGACAGAAAAACTCAAACCCCTCAAGTACTTTAATGCCTATCTGCGAAGCGGTTATTACCCATTTTATCTCGAAAATAAAGACTCCTATTCTCTAAAATTATTAAATATCATCAATCATACTTTGGAGCAAGATATTCATACATTGTATGGACTGGATTCAAGCAGCGTCATAAAACTCAAAAAATTATTACATGTATTATCCGTATCAGTACCATTTCAGCCTAATATTGCTAAGCTGGCTGGAGCGATTGAAATTTCAAAAAACACCCTTTTTCAATATTTAGAATGTATGCGTCAGGGTAAATTAATCTCATTGCTCTTGGATCAAGCAAAGTCCTATAGTCTCATTACGAAGCCGGAAAAGATTTATTTGCACAATCCTAATTTGATCTATTCGTTGAGCCCTACAGTATATGCTATTGGCAATGTCAGAGAGACTTTTTTTTTAAATCAATTAACCATAGTTGCAAAAGTCAATTCCAGTAAGCACGGAGATTTTTTGGTCAATGACAAGTATTCATTTGAAAT
>JAYSTG010000181.1:0-4787 GCA_043719965.1 Saprospiraceae bacterium
GAACTGGAAATTTTATTAAATCAATTGGATCAAAAAGTGGGTAAATCCAATTACTTAATATTTTTAAGTGCAGATCATGCTGTAGCACAGGTACCCCAGTTTTTAAAAGATCAAAATTATCCTGGCGATTACTTTAAAGGAAGTAAAATGATAGATTCATTAAAAAATTTTCTGGAGAGCAAGTATGGAAAATATATCATCGATGGATATAGCAATATGCAGATCTATCTCAATGAAGATAGGATCATGAATAAAAAATTGGATCGCAGCGCCATCGTTTCAGCAGCTAAAACGTTTATTAGAGGCTTTCCTGGAGTCGTAAATGTATTTGATCGACAGGAGGTCCCATTTTTAAGTCATACCAATCCAATCCATAAAAAAATTCAAATGGGGTATTACCCACCGCTCAGTGGAGATCTTTTTATTTATATATTACCTGGCTTATTGGATAGCTATTCTAAAACAGGAACTTCCCATGGTTCACCTTATAATTACGATACACATGTACCTGCCTTGTGGTATGGATGGAATATTCCGGTAGGGAAATCCTATACTCCATATGAGATTACAGACATTGCTCCTACCCTAAGTCATCTTTTGCATATTCCTTTGCCGAGCGCTAGCATTGGAATTCCTATTCAAGAAGTAATCAAATAAAATCATACTCTTTAAATAAAAAGAGCCTGTCCTTCGCTAGAGAAGACAGACTCTGATCGTATCCAGGTCCAAAAAAATCTTAGAGCGCCTTCATAAATTTTTGCACGCTGACTCGCTTGTACTCATCTTCTGTTTTTAAGAGATAAAAGCCGGTAGTCAAGTCGGATACATTCAATTGATTGATAGCTGTTTTAGTCTTCGATGTGATCAAGGCTCGTCCTTGAAGATCGATGACCGTTACTTGTACGGGCCCTTTGAGGTCTGATATTTCATATTGTAAAATAGTCTTGACAGGATTAGGAAATAGGATCGAACTCAATTTCGATGTACTTGTAATTTGTTCATAATGCTCAATTTGAGCGGTGCCAGTCTGGATCCTAAGCGTATAACACAATGCACTATTGTTGGCTCCTGCCCATCCATAGATTCTTACAAAATAAGTACCGCTGGATAGATTGGTATTGATGATTTCACTTGAAGTGCCTGAGTTTTGCGATAAACCGATACTTATACCATTACTGTTATAGATTCTTAAATCATAATCCGCAGGCAGCGTCCCTACACTGATAGTCAGTGATCCACCGATCGTAACTATGAATTTGTAATAATCATGATCAGTAGTAGTATTAATGCGACCTAAAATATTGGAATTAAGCGGTACCGTGGGTGCTGTACTCAATCCTTCGTTGGGCACAGCATCAAAGTTACCTGGACACAAGGTGGAAACAGTACTCGTTGAAAACTGTGAAACAGTATAACCGGATGATCCAGTAACACAGTTGGTTTTTACTCTCCAATCATATGTCGAGTTGGAGTTTAAATTCAGGAGTGAATATGCAGTAGTGCTATGAGCAGCATTCAATAATACCCAAGTCGTGGAGGAAGATAATTTGTATTCGATTTGGTAACTGACGACATTGGTGACTGCACTCCAACCCAAATTTACACTATTGGAAGAGATATTGCTTACGCTTAAACCAATAGGCGCATTGCAGGTAGCAAATGTCGGGCCACCAGCGGTCGTGAACTGGGACTGCGTAAATCCACTAGTTGCAGTGCTGCAATTTGTTTTTACTCTCCATTGATAGGTCGAAGCGCTAATTAATCCGGTTACATTGATAAAGATTCCAGAGGTTATCGTCAGAGCAGTCCAATTGATGGCAGACAAAAGTTTATACTCAATAGTATAATTAAATGCATTACTGACCGCACTCCATGACCAGGTAGCCGTCGTGTTTGATATATTAGAGGCTGTCAAAGAGAGTGGTGCAGCACATGCTGTTTGTGTGGTCGTGGTAAATTGACCAGAAACATATGTACTGATGGAAGTGCCACAGTTACTTGCTACCTGCCATTGATACAAAGTTCCGGCTGATAATCCTGACAATGCTATTGAAGTAATAGTGGTTGATATCGATGCCGTAGTCCAGGTCGTTGCAGTTGATAGTTTATATTGTATTCGATAGGATGTCGCTCCAGCTATAGATTGCCAATTTAAGGTAGTGGTAGTAGGACTTAGGTTGGACACCGATAATCCCACAGGAGGTTGACATCCAACAGGTGTATTGGCAGTCGTACTAAACGATCCTGCTGCATAAGTCGAACTTCCTGCATTGCAATTACTTCTTACTTGCCATTGATAAACTGTACTACTTATCAGACCAGATAAAGTAAATGAAATGGCGGTGGTGGCAGCAGTTGCTGTCGTCCAAGTCGTCGTAGCATTTGTTTTGTAATTTAAAGTATAGCTATTCGCTCCTGCAACACCCTGCCAGGATACGATTGCGGATGAATTAGTGATAGAATTTGTACTTAATCCTGTAGGCGCAGCACACGGTGTAGTGCCGCTACCGCATACAACTAAACAAGTAGCAGCGTTCACTCTGTTATTGATCAAAGCTGAAGGTTTAGGGCCAAACCCATTATTGAAATTTACACCTATTGAAGTATGATGACAATACGACATGATGGTACCTCCATTTATAGGAGCAGGGCCTGGAGCGCAAGATCCTTCAGGAGCTACACAATTATCTATTGGCCCCCCTTCCCAGGTACAGCTTTGAGTGTGAGGTGATCCAAGATTATGACCTAATTCATGTGTTATGACTTGCGTGGTCCAGGAATAAGCAGGAAAATTATTAAATGAAGGAATGACCTCAGCATAACTATACGGCCCTGCACTTTGTTGAGCTAAATAAGGATAACATAAAACATTTAACCAAGCGATGCCCGATAGACTTCCTCCGGTTTTAAGGCGAACAAATTGTGCAATATCACCATTAAAATTTCGTTGTCGTGTCCGACCAAAATCAGTCAATGCTGTAGAGGCACTGGTGCTATAAGGTTCAAGTGAAGTCCAAACAAAAATATCGGAGATTTTAACGGTGATACCTTCTTTGGCAAATAATGTAGAAACTACATTAAAGACACTACTGATATAATTAGCAGCGCCATTGGTTCCTCCTTTATTATTATATACGCTATTACCGAGTTCAAAATAAATATTTACACAGCCTGCTAATGCCCTTTGTTCCAGGTTTTGTTTTTTGATCACCTCCTCAGCTTTGCGATGATAGTCAGGTAAGGTCTCTGCCAAGCAATCAATAGCTGGTGCTTCAGCATTGGAAGCATCATATACTACGAAACTACCTCTTCTGAAGTTGGATGATTCACCGATGGAGTATTGCGCTCCTTGTTGTGTATGAAAGACTGCCGCAACTTCATGTTCAAAAAAACTGATGGCAACTGTACTTTCGGGTTGGCCTTCGATCTCCCCATGATAATGCAATCCTGGAGTGAATGGAATATTTTTTTCTTTGTCTGTGCGTAGTGTGAAATCATCAGAAAATAGTTCATTCCTTTTAAGTTTTACACGAATCGTTTCATTCGGAGTAGGTATCTCTATATCTATCGATGGATACACATTAGATTTCAATTGTAAGAATGAATTTAAATTGTACTCGATGATGGACACGCGTTGATTGGACCGGAGTGCATTCCATCTTGACTCTTGAATTGCATCCCTTTTAAAAAGAGAAATTGATTGACTTTGTTGAGCAAGAGTACGAAATGGAAGTGTGAGTATGAAGCATAATGACACAAATAGAATAGAACAGAATTTCTGTTTCATGTGTATGTTTTGATTTGAAGAAAAATTTAAGTCTATGATTATACGACCAACTAGTGTCTAATATTTTGCAAAAATATTTTTTAACATATGCCGGATGTTAATGTTTTGTGGATTAAGAATTTGATTCAATAAGTAGGATATAGGGCTCTATGGCTGTTAACAATATGTATTTGTATACTAATGATGGATTAATTCATACGATATATCGTACATACGTTAAATTTTTACATTTTTTTCTTTCAGTTGACGGCATCACACTGTATAGCTATCTGATGTTATTTTTTTCTAGTGTATTCAGAAAATGAAAAATCAATACCTGAGTATAACCTATCGATTGGCCTTATTTAACTGTTCAGTAACCGGACGGAGCATGGAAATGCTTTGCCTGACAGTCCTAGTTCTCGTTTTTTAGAAAAGCGTACCCAATTTTATTACTTTAGCGATTTAAAAGCTATACTTGTAGATGCAAACCCGATTACTTACTTTTAAGGATATCCCTCAGCTCGTTCTTTTATTTGATGCCTATAGGCAATTCTATCGAATGACTTCTGATCTTCCAGCCGCAGAAGCATATCTGAGTGCAAGAATGGAAAACAAGGAGGCCATCCTTTTCGGAGCTTTTAATAAAGAAGAAATGATTGGATTTACACTGCTGTTTCCTTTATATTCTTCCACTCGTATGCAACCTATCTATTTGCTCAATGATTTATTCGTCAATCCTATATATCGCAATCAATCCATTGGAAAGGCTATCTTACTGCATGCACAAGAGTTTGCGAAGCAGCAAGGGCGTGCAGGCATATTGCTTGAAACAGAAAAAACCAATGCTATAGGCAATCATCTTTATCCTGCTATGGGTTTTGAGCCCGTGTCGGGTTCTAACTTTTACTTTTGGGAAAAAAATAAAAACTGATTTTGATGTTGACTTGTCAAAAACACCTCTTTGATTTTGAGGAGGGCATAACCTATCTAAATGGTGCATATATGTCGCCTCTCCTCA
>JAYSTG010000182.1:0-13879 GCA_043719965.1 Saprospiraceae bacterium
TGGTCGCAATCCTATGAGCAATCATCTTAAATATTCTGCAATCGATAAAGCCAAAGACTGGGCCTATGAAGCCAACCGTCAGCTAAAAGTATTCGAAAAAGAACTTCTAGATGTGTATCGGCAGATCCCGGAAGACTTTCAATTGCACCTGGATTCCTTTAACAGATTTATTGATGTGTTTTTTGATAATCTGATCACAGACTGGATCATTCAACAAAAGATTTACAACGCACTGAATAATACCCTGAATATACGTGACAAAGTAGTCCGGATGATCAAAACCTTAGAAGCAGAAACCCCCAAAGTGGAGCAACAAATCGAAGCATTGGATTTAAGGAAAAAGGAATTTGTACTAAATGCTCAAGCTAATCTCTAGTTTGATGGTAATGATGTAACGATTGACAATTTGACGATTGACAATATTACAATGTTAGATTAGAGAGGTAAGATGTTATGATGTCGGATGTACGAAGTAAATATGTACGATGTAGGATTTGTCGATTGACAAATTTGTCGATTGACAATGTTATTTTAGATTTAGGATGTTGGAATGTCAATCGGCACTTCGTCAATCAAAACAATGTCAATCGTAATATTGTCAATCGATTTACTTCTTATTCTTCGGTGCCACCTGTCTTTGCGATATATTTATCAGCATCGGTGGATTCAGGAGATAAAGGATATTTATGCTTTAATAACATAAACTGAGCTAATGAGTTAGCATTGTCTTTTTGATAAAGATATAATAGACCTAGTTTTTTGATATAATATGGGGTCAGTAATTCATTGTTGCCTGCAGATATTGCTTTTTTGTAATAAGATATGGCATTATTCATATCTTTTTTTTCAGAGTAAGCGTCGCCTATAGCGCCTAGTTTGGTAATAGGAGTCACGGCATCAGAAGGATTAAAGTTTTTGATATAATCTATAGCTGCGTCGTATTGTCCGAGGTGTAAATAACAGAGACCAGCGTAATATCGAGCAAGATTGGCAGTTTTGGTTCCGCTATAGGATTCTATGATGTCTAAGAATCCGGAATAGCCTCCACCAGGATTGGTAAGAGCCAATCGAAAAGAATCTTTTTCAAACTGCTGTTGGGCGAGCATCATCTGTTCTACTGCACGAGTCTGCCGCGGTTTTTGATATAAAAAGATATAAGCTATTAAAGCTGCTACTGCTAGCAATAATCCTCCTCCTATCAGTGAAACCCGTTGTTGATTATGTGCCCAGAAATCTTTGGTCTTATGCTGTACTTCTACAAGATCCAATAGTTTTTCGTCTGTATTCTTCGTACTCGATTTAGTTTTTGCCATGCTAAGGTTCTAAAAAAATTTGCGCAAAGATAAACAAAATGCAGATCCTTGCAAATGATTGGTTTAGTAAAAATAATTATTTATTATATATTCATTATCAAGGCAATAGGGAAAAGAAGAATATGCTTTCTTACTTAAAAGGTTATTGTATAAAAGGGTAGTCAGTCTGTACATAATTATCTGTATACAATTCCCCAGGCTCCGGAAAAGGAGATTCTTCCGCAAACCGTACAGCCTCATCCATTTCGAGCTTAAGCATATCTTTTATTGCAATTAGTTCCTGTTCGCTGCAAATATTTTGGCTTAATATTTTCTCTTCGAGATTATTTATTGGGTCATGCTCCATGTAGTGATAAAGTTCTTCTTTAGTTCTATAACTTGCCGGATCGCTTACTGAATGTCCTTTGTATCGGTAGGTTAAAATTTCTAAAAACATTGGGCCCTTACCGGCGCGAATATGTGATGCTGCATCAGCGAGCGCTTCATGTACTGCCTCCACATTCATGCCGTCTACTTGTCTAGATGGCATTTCAAAAGCAGCGCCTATTTTATATAGATCGACCACATTACTTGTGCGCTCCACAGAAGTCCCCATAGCATATCCATTATTTTCACAGATATACAATACCGGCAACTTCCAGGTCATAGCCATATTAAAGGTCTCAAAAAGTATACCTTGACGAGCTGCACCATCGCCGAACATCGTGACGCAGAGATTATCGGTGCCTTTATATTTTTCAGCAAATCCAATACCTGTACCGATACCAATCTGAGCACCTACAATTCCGTTGCCTCCAAAAAAACGATGTTTTTCAGAAAAGAAATGCATAGATCCACCTTTACCTTTGACACAGCCAGTGGCTTTTCCAAACAACTCAGCCATACAAGATGAAGAGCTTAGTCCTTTGGTCAAGGCTATGCCATGTTGTCGATAGCCTGTCACCAGTGGGTCTTCGGGTCTAAGCGCACTTGCAATGCCACCTGCTATAGCCTCCTGTCCTATATACACATGACAAAACCCTCTGATTTTCTGTTGACTATACATTAATAAGGTCTTTTCTTCAAACCTTCTGATTCGCAACATCGTTTCATACCATTTCAGGTAGATGGACTTATCATATTTTTTATTACCAACTTCGACCGATTGTTCTATCACATGCATGAACGTGAATTTTGGCCAAAGATATAAACTATCATAATTATCATGGTTCAATTTTTTTGATCATATCTCAATTTGACTTGGAAAATGGAAAACCGATTTGAATTACGGTTGGCTGTTCGTTTTTACCGATCTTTGGAAAATAAAAATTTAGTCTATATTCAATTTCGAACGCTCATATTGACCCAGTTTAAAAATTACTCCAATCAAACGATCCAATTGATGCCAGGCTTCAATCTAATCTATGGATCTAATGGAAGTGGTAAGACCAATGTATTGGATGCAATTCATTATTTGGGATTAGCTAAAAGTCATTTTCTATCCCAAGATAAAATGGCCATCCAGATAGGCACGGATTTTTTTAGATTAGAAGGTCACCTCGATCAAGCCTCGAGCCATAGAATAAAAGTAGTATTGAAATATCAAGCTAAAAACAAGAGCTTGGAGTGGAATGACCTTCCAGTCGATCGGATCATCGATCATATCGGCAGAATCGGTATAGTCATGATAGCTCCAGATGACCTTGAGGTAATAGATGGATTGAGTAATCTTAGAAGACGATTTATGGATGTCACGTTATCTCAAACTGATCCTATTTATTTACAAAATTTATCTACTTACAAAAAAGTGTTGGATCAACGAAATGCTCATTTAAAACAACATGTCCATCCAGATCCTCTGTTGATCCAAGTATTGAATGAAAAAATGAATGTTCCAGCACTTTTTCTCTATCAGTCAAGGAAGCTGTTTATTGAAGTACTCAATCCTTTATTTAAAAAATATTATAACTCAATAAGCGGGGCTAAAGAAACAGTCAGCATCAATTTTCAATCTGATTTGTATCAAACTGACCTCTTACAGGTATTATTACAGGCCTATCCCAATGATTTGAGGAATAGAAACACTAGTAAAGGCAGCCATAAAGATGAATTGCAATTTAAAATCAATGATCTGGATGTTCGATACCATGCCTCACAGGGACAAAAGAAAACATTCTTAGTAAGTTTATTTTTAGCCCAAGCAGCATATATGGCTATAATAATGTCAGCGCCACCCATCATTCTATTGGATGATATCTTTGACAAACTAGACCCCAAGCGAGTCCAATTTCTGATGGCGACTTTGAAGAATCTAGATGGGAGTCAAATCTTGATGACGGACACGACGAAAGATCGTATGCAACCTATTATCGAGACCTTGGGTATAAAGGCTCAGTATATCTATGTGGAGCACGGTACCTGTCAATCCATAAATTAGAATAATTTTGTACTCGTGAAACGACATAATGATCTACCAATATCAGAGGTACTGAGACAATGGAAACAGAACTCAAAATTCAAACCTATGCTCATACAACAAAAGCTGGAAGCAGATTGGGAAAATTGGTTTGGAAAGATCATAGCCAAAAATACCAGTAAACTTTACGTGAGAGACCATAAGCTATATATCCAAGTTCAATCCGCCCCGATTAAATACGAAATGCATCTGGGTAGAGAAAAGCTGATGCAAGTGATCAATGAAAAAATAGGTGAAAACTATTTTGAAGAAATCGTGGTACAATAAGTTTTTGATCTATAATAGTACAAATAAATAAGAAAATACATATATTTCAGCCTCAAATTCAAACTCCTATAGAAGTATGAAAACAGTCTGCTTTATCAGACACGCAAAATCAAGTTGGGATCAGGCTGGTCTGGCCGACATAGATCGACCGCTTAATGCTCGGGGCAAAGAAACTGCCCCGATCATGGCTAAAATCATTGAAGAAAAGGCATTGAAGCCGGATGTAATCATCTCCTCTCCTGCCAAACGAGCAAGGCAGACCGCTAAAAGTTTTAGAAAACGATTTGGGATCAAGAAAGAACAAGTAGTCATAGAGCCATCGATCTATGGGGGAGATGAGCATATTATTTTAGAGATCTTGCGTAAACAAAACAACGATAGCGATACCATATTTCTATTTGGGCATAATCCAACTATGAATTATTTGGCGGCTTTATTTTCAGACGATCGAATACACGTGCCTACCTGTGGCATTCTCAAAGTCCAACTAAATATTGATCAATGGAAGGATTTTGTACCAGATCGAACAGGACTCAAGGAATTTATTTACCCCAAACAATATATACCAGAAGAAGGTGAAGATTAATATGAAAGCTTGTATCTTAATCTTAGGGACTTTGTTTATAACCGTAGCTTGTAATAGTCATAAGACCAAACTCTCTAAAGAAAAATATACAGATATTGTCTTGGATCTCCAGGTAGCAGAGAGGATCATCAACGGGTCGACTGCTGTCAATAAGGATAGCCTTAGACTAATGATCCATCGGCGCATTAGCGAGATCTATGGATTCAAAAATGTAGACGATTTAAAAGCAAGTTTATTGCCTTTAGAGACTGATCCAGAGCTCATGTTGGAAATCATTAAAATCATGAGTAAAAAACTAGATCAATTGGCTGATTCATCATTATCAGAACCAGTACAGTAGATAGACTTAATACTAACTTAATATAACACATGCGAATAGTCTTTACATTGCACCTTTTATAATTGAAAATGTAGCATGGATCAAAAGTTCAAAGTCTTAGTCGTGGATGATGAGCCCGATATCACAGAGTTCTTGTCATATAATTTGACGAAACATGGTTACGAGGTACGATCTGCATCCAATGCAATAGAAGCAATGTTGATTGCAAAATCTTTTAGACCGCATCTATTCGTCATCGATATCATGATGCCTGGCAAGTCTGGTATTGAGCTTTGTAAAGAGATTAGGTCTGATACAGACCTCAAAGAAAGTATGATAGCCATGTTGACAGCTCGCCAGGAGGATCAGATGCAAATCGATGCGCTCACATTCGGAGCCGATGATTATATTACCAAGCCGCTCAAGCCCTCCGTATTTTTAAGTCGAATCCGAGCCATATTACGCCGAAGTGATAACCCGACATCAAAGTCCTTAGACTTTGGTAATTTGAAAATAAATCCTGATAATTTCAATATTACCATTGAGGAGAAACCCATCGATCTACCTAAGAAGGAATTTGAAATTCTTTATTTATTAGCTTCTAAACCCGGTAAGGTATTTAAGCGAACGGAGATTTTGTCTAAGATTTGGGGTAGGGAAGTGATCGTCGGGGATCGAACCATCGATGTGCATATACGGAAGCTCAGGGAAAAGATCGGAGATACCTATGTCCAGACAATTAAGGGAGTAGGTTATAAATTTGTATTTTGATTCTCTGAATGTTCAAAAATACACCTCGTAACATAGCTATTCTAGCTGCACTCGTCATTTCCATCGCAGCTTATCTTTGTTTTTGGTTTTTTTCAAATTTATTATTTAATGAAACTCCACAAGTCATAAGACTGATATCTGCCATGGCTATTGGCATGGTTGCATATTTTTTTACACGCCGAGTCATCAGCGGATTTCTAGTCGATCGAGTCCGACATATCTATCAACTGATTTATAAGCAAGAAAAACTAGATGAGGCTTCCTTTAAATTTGATGCCGATAAACCATTACTGCAAGAAGTCGAAAATGAGGTATCTCTATTCATAAAAAGCCAAAAGCAAGAGATGAATACCCTACAGCACTTAGAGCGATATCGCCAGGATTTCGTCGGCAATGTAGCGCATGAACTTAAGACACCATTATTCAATATACAAGGCTATGTGCATACTTTAATAGAAGGCGCATGGCAAGACCCAGGTGTCAATTCGATTTATCTGCAGAGAACCGTAGATAATGTAGATCGACTGATAAAGATTGTAGAGGACCTGGATTCTATTTATAAAATGGAATCCAATCAATTGAAACTAGATTGGCAGTCTATCGATCTTACTCAATTTATCGAAGCCAGGATTGAAGAGTTGAATTTAATGGCTAAAGAAAAATCGATCCAGCTAATATTTTCATCCGATATCGAAAATGAAATTCTAATCCGCGCAGATGTAGATTATCTACGCCAAGTTTTTATCAATCTCATTGAGAACTCTATAAAATATGGTAGGACAGGGGGAGAAACCATCATTAAAGTGTTAGATCTCGATAGTCAAATATTGATAGAGATCAAAGACAATGGACTCGGTATCGAAGCCAAGCATATACGACATATTTTTGATCGTTTCTATCGCGTAGACAAAGCCAGGTCTAGACAAGCCGGCGGAAGTGGCTTAGGACTTTCCATTGTAAAACATATCATAGAAGCACATGGGCAGAATATCCAAGTAAGATCCACGTATGGATCTGGCAGTACATTTAGTTTTACGCTAGATAAAGAAGTGTCGCCGGAATAAGACCAGTGTGACCTCAAGATTTGATCAATGAATTGGTTAAACTAGTATCTTTAGAAATGAAAGGAGTCATCATAGATACTGTGTTGCCGGTTTTTAGATGTTCTATGATCAAATCTTTATGTTTCATAAAAGCTGGTAATTCGGCTTTAGGCATGGGATTAGGATCTGGAAAATTTTCCCTTAAGTGATTAACCTGTTTTCCGTTTTTCCAAAATCTAAAACAGACATGAGGTCCAGTCGCGAGACCCGACATACCTACATATCCTATGGTTTGTCCTTGACTGACTTTAGTCCCGGGACGAATAGCGGCACCTAGTCTTGACATATGGAGATACTGGGTTTCATACGTTTTGTCATGTCTCATTTTTACATATAATCCATTGCCCCCTTTACGATGAGACTCGAGTATGGTTCCAGCCGCCACTGCACGGATCGGCGCTCCATATCGAGCTGCATAATCAGTACCAAGATGCGGCCTCCGATATCTTAAAATGGGATGGAGTCTATTCATATTAAACCTAGAAGATACATACCCAATTTCTACTGGTGATTTCAAGAAGGCTTTTTTGGTGGGCGCTCCTTTTAAATCATAATATCCTTTTTGTTTGTCGGATTCATAATAAATAGCATAGTGCTCTTTGCCTTCGTTTTTGAAATACGCTCCGATGAGTTTTCCGATATCCACCACTTGATTTTCTATAGACATGGTCTCATAGATCAGTCTAAATGAATCACCTTGTTGTACATGATAAAAATCTATTTGGCTTCCCAAGGCATTTTCCATCAATGATATCAAAGGAAGAGTGACTCCTTTGTTGGCCATAGCATCCCATAGGGAGGATTCGATATGGCCTTCATCAAAAATTATTTTTTGCTGAACAGGTCTGTTAATAAGCTCAGCTCTCGGTTCATCTCCAAATCGATATATTACATAAGACCAGGCATTTGGTTCGTAGACAAAATAATCTGGTTTGCCACAGGGCGTATTGGAAACCAAAGCGAATTTTTTACCTACTTGAATTTTATTGACTGAAAAAACATCTTTAGCTTTCTCAGACAATGCCATGATGGTTTCATGACTGATACCACAGTTCGATAATATTTTGCCCAAAAAGTCATTCTTTAATATCTTACCTTCTTCGACTTTGAAGAGGTCAGTATCAAACCCAAATTTGAAGATTGGATCTATACAAGTTTCGAGCTTAGAATTGACGATAGTAGACTTACTTCTAAATCCGTTGAAAGGAATGATAAAAAAAGAACAGAATAATAAAAAACTACAGAAAAGGAAGATACTATATCTAGGGTTGGTAGTGGAAACAAAATGAGTACTATCTTGACGATGACTTATTTTCACGGTCAGCTTAAGTTAATTGGTTAATAAATAAAATTCGATCACAACTGTGGGGGCACAGTTGCTGGCCTTTTGAAAGACTAAAATTATGCCAAATTTGTCAAATGACCAACACTTTAACATATGATAAAATAATGTGATTCACATCGTTGTGCATAAATTCACGACATTAGCGGTTTCATGAAAGCCAGTCCTTTTTATACCCCAAAGACCTTGCTACTCGGAGGCAAACTAGTCTCCTTAGATACTCCACTGGTCATGGGGGTGATAAATGTTACCAATGACTCATTTTACCCAGGCTCTTGTTCGATTGATGCAAAAGAAATATTTTTAAGAGCAAAACAAATAGTAAGCGAAGGAGCTTCTGTAGTGGATCTTGGTGCAATGTCTTCTAGACCAGGTGCTAAAGAAATTGCACCCAAAGTAGAAATAAACCGATTAGTGATGGCGTGTGATACCATACGAACTTACCTGCCCGACACCGCTATATCTATTGATACCTTCAGGAGTGAAGTATTACAAGCGCTGGAGCCATTTAAAATCAATATGGTCAATGATATTTCAGGTGGACAAGATGACGAATCCATTTGGGATTGGGCGGCAGAGCAAAAAGTACCTTATGTACTGATGCATCGACGAGGAAATGCATTGAATATGCAACATCTGACTGACTACGGTGACATAGTCAAAGAAATACTCGATTATTTTATACATCGTATTCCTAGAATATTAGAAAAAGGCGTACATGATATCATCATAGACCCAGGAATTGGTTTTGCCAAAACGATGGATCAAAACTTTTATCTACTTCAACATCTTCATAATTTCCAAATATTAGAGTTGCCCATGCTCGTCGGCGTCTCCAGAAAATCATTAATCTGGAAAGTACTGGATATTTCACCGGAACAAGCATTAAACGGTACCACCGCTTTACATATGCATGCCTTGACCAAAGGTGTACAAATACTCAGGGTGCATGATGTCAAGGAAGCTATGCAGACTATTAGCCTTTGGAAGAAAATTCATCCATGATTTTTTTGTAGATTCATATTAAAATAATAACCATATGAAAAATATTAAAAACTTATTTCTATTGTTCATCGTTTGTTTGGTTCCTTTTTTGAGCATCAGCGCTCAAAAAATTTACCTTCAATGCGGGCAGATCATCGATGTCCAGCATGGAACGATACTAAAAAATAAAACTGTAGTCATAGATAGAAATATCATTTCAGAAATTTTGGAAGGATTCATAGCGCCTCCATCCGGGAGTTCTGTTATAGATCTTAAAAAACACACTTTAATGCCTGGGTGGATCGATATGCATGTGCATATCGAGTCTGTCATCGAAAGAGGGTCTTATATCAATCGTTTTACATTAAATGAAGCTGATGTCGCTTATATGACTGCTCAGTATGGAGAACGAACTCTAATGGCCGGTTTTACTACGGTAAGGGATCTTGGAGGTACTGGTGTAAATAATTCTTATAAAAATGCTATTCAAAAAGGTATAGCTATCGGACCTAGAATATACACTTCTATCAAACCCATTGCAAGTACGGGTGGTCATGGAGACTATACCGCTGGAGCTAAAAAGGGATTGTTGGCTTACCCTGGACCAGAATCTGGAGTCGCCGATGGACCAGAAGAATGCAAAAAAGTAGTAAGGCAGATGCTGAAGGATGGTGCAGATGTAATAAAAGTGACTGCGACAGGTGGCGTTACAAGCCTCACGCGAGATGGCAGCAAGCCTCAGTTTAGCCAGGAAGAGTTAATAGCCATAGTAGAGACAGCTAAAGACTACGGGGTGAAAGTAGCTGCTCATGCCCATGGTGATGAAGGCATTCGTAGAGCCATATTAGCTGGAGTAACAACCATAGAACATGGATCTCAGATGACTCCAGCCACTATGGATCTGTTAATTTCAAAAGGAACTTACTACGTTCCTACATTGACAGCAGGAATGTCTGTTTCAGATTCGGCAAATGTACCTGGATATTTTCCTGAAATTGTAAGATTGAAAGCTATTGAAACTGGTAAAAATATAAGAAATGTGTTCAGTCAACTTGTTAAAAAAGGTGGTAAAATAGCCTTCGGAACTGATGCCGGCGTTTTTTCACATGGCAAAAATGCGCTGGAGTTTAAATATATGATGGAATTGGGCATGTCTGCGATGGATTGTATTAAATCAGCGACCATAGTCAACGCACAAGTTTTAGATGTTCAGGACAAATTGGGGACCGTAGAAAAAGGAAAATTGGCTGATTTGGTAGCGGTGCCAGGAGATCCAATGACTGATTTCACCACCATGCAAAAAGTGAGTTTTGTAATGAAAGATGGGAAAATTTATAGACAATAATTATTGCTATGTTAATCTAAGATTAATACCTGTGCTTCAAGTAACTATATTGACCCAATTTCCGTTTGATTTAAGCTGAAATGAAATTCGAGGCCGAAAGTACATATCGATCAACATGGACTGGTAAACTAGTCCGTAGACTGCTATTCTTATTTTCATTGCTATTAATTTTAGGAGTAATGATCACCTTGGGACTTCAAGTTCCAGCTGTTCAGGAATATGTTTGTAGAAAATCAGAAGCTTACTTAGAAAACAAATTAGGCCATCCAGTAAGAATAGCTAAAGTAAAATTAGAACGATTAAGCTGGATAGGTCTAGATCATTTTTATATCGAGGGGGCTCATCAAGATACTGTGCTCTACGCAGGTCACGTGCAGGCCAGCATTGACATGAGTATCATAGATCTCTTCAAGCGTAAGCTCTCCATACATCATATTGTATTGGATCATATTGTATTGGACAATTCTAAAAGGGCAAGTGATAGCCTCAGCAATGTAGAAGTCATTCTTCAGAAATTATTCCCTTCCGGGTCTACTACGACAAAGAAAAACAATTCGAGCTTAGATCTGGATTTAAAATCGATCACCTTAAATGATATAAAATATTATGAAAATAATGATCGCAGCTCCACAGCAGTCTCGTTGGATCAAGGAGTAATTGAAATCAATCATATTCAATTATTTTCAAAAAATATTGAAGTAAAAACACTTCGCTTGGTGCGTCCTGCAATAATGGTCCACCAAAAATTGTCTTCTACTCAGTCCTCTGGTTATAATATTTTTGATGATACAATTTCTAGTTTCAAGATCCATCAATTGGAAATCGTCGATGGCTCTTTCAAGTCAGGTAAAGGACATCGAATTGCTTCGGAGGCTACTGGGATGCAGTCATTTAAAGGAATAAACATAAGGTTGGATAGCATCCGTTTTATCAAAGGACAACTTCAATTTATTTCCAGGGGATTGAAATTCACAAATGACCAAGGAATGGGTATTCAAAATTTAATAGCCAATCACATTCTAGTCGACCGAAAGCATATTCAATTGGCGGGATTCGATCTCCATACGAATTCTAGTCACCTAGCGGATAGTTTGCTGTTATCTTTTGATTCCTTTAAAGATTTTACTTCTTTTAACGATAAAGTAAAATTGAATATTGACTTAAAAGATGCTCAATTATCATTGGAAGAATTATTATTCTATATTCCTTCATTTGCGAAAAATAGATTTATAAATAACCATAAGCGAGATAAAATTTTTGTCGAAGGAAAAATTAATGGGACACTGAATGATTTGCGCAGTAATAAGCTAAGGATACGCTTTGGGGATCATCTGCAATATAATGGAAAAGTAGAATGTCTCAATATTACCAGACCCGAAGAAACCTTTCTAGCACTTCGAATAGATAATTTAAATATTAAATATGGAATGCTTCATGAACTTATTAAAGGCATAGATAAACTAAAAAATTTTGAAAGATTAGGAACCCTTAGTTTTAGAGGGAATTTTGATGGATCGTTAAAGGATTTTGTAGCTTATGGTATTTTGAATACGGATTTAGGATCAAGCAAGATGGATATGCGGTTGAATTTAAAAAATGGACTTGATCGGGCAAGGTATAGTGGTGAGATTGAATTAAATGACTTTGATTTGCAACGCTGGTCGGGTGATCCAGCATTGGGTAAAATATCGGGTAAAGCCACCGTCACAGAAGGAATAGGATTACAGGGGTCTAATCTATCGGCTAACCTCAATGCTTCTATTAAAATGTTAGAATATAAAGGGTATACCTATTCCAATGCCTTGTTCAACGGCACGCTAAAACAACGACTATTGGATGGGGTATTGACTATAAAAGACTCTGATGCTGACCTCGACTTCAAAGGCAAGCTTGACTTTACTAATGAAATTCCTGCCTATGATTTTGTATCCAAGATTCGAACCTTAGACTTAAATCGGCTTCATCTTTCCAAGTCGCCCTTTAAATTATCTGGAGATTTGGATATTTCGCTTAGAGGAAAACGGATCGAAGACCTTGTCGGCCAAGTGGATTTGAAGGCTATCAAAATCTACCAAGACTCAAGCCTGATCGAATTGAATCATTTGAATTTAAATGCATCTTCCGATAAACCTGGAAATCAGAATTTGAAGATTCTATCGGATTGGGTAGATGGTGAGATTAATGGGAAATATACTTTAAATGAATTGTGGCCCTCGCTAAAAAATCAACTTTCAAATCAATTCCCTGAAATTGCTCATAGTTTAAAGTTAGACCGTTCTAAAAAATTGAAATTGGACACAGCCTTGCATCAAGATTATCAATTTAACTTTTTGATCAAAGATGTAAAAGGATTGAGCACATTATTGCATCAAAAAATATCTTCCCAAGCAGCATTTAAAATCGATGGTGTTGTGCAGGATCAGGGTAAATATGTATTGACGAATTGGAACATACCTAATCTGACGGTTAATGATTTGGTTTTGCTCAATTCCGTAGGGCGATTTGAAGCGAAAGGGGGCATTGCATATGCTTCTAGTTATATAGATTCGACAGTACGTGGCGATCTTCATATGCCTCATATGGTGTTGACTGCGGATCTCTCACATACTAAAATGAATTTTTCGATCAAGACACCTAAAGTAACGAACTTATTTAATAATGTTTCACTGAACGGGACAGTACAGCTTTTAGATTCCACGTGGTATCTGAAATTCGGGACCTCTCAAGTATCCTTTATGGATCGAAATTGGGATATCCTGTCAGACAATGAAGTTGCATTCCGACCAGGATATTTGCAGACAAAAAATTTGAAATTCGTAAACGGCAAAGAAAAAATTGAATTTGTCAGTGTCGGCAATAAAGGTTTAAGAGCCAATATTTCACAATTAGATATTGGTTGGGCCAATCAGTTTTCACCGTTAAAAGGATGGAGACTTAACGGTAAACTTAATATGAATGCATCCGTAGATGATTTATTTGAGTTAAAAGGCTTGAAAGTAGCAGGACAGGTAGATTCATTATTGATCAATAAAACGTACTTCGGTTTGTTGGATTTAAATGCTTTTGCTCCAAATATATCTCAGCCTATCCATATCAGTACTTCTATATTGGATGGCACTAATCAATTGATGGGTCAGGGGTTTTATGATGTTGCAGGAAATTTTTCAGGAGGAATAAAAAATAATTATCAATTTAAACTTTTATTTAAAGATTATCCATTGAGGTTTTTTGAATTTCTAATTGATGATATAATAGATAATACCAAAGGAAGCATCGTAGGACATTTGGATATCAAGAAAGTCAATGGCAAGCCAGATTTCGCCGGAAAAGTACAAATTAAAGCAGGAGGTTTAAAAATAAATTATCTGGGTACTTCTTATCTAATCGGATCTCA
>JAYSTG010000183.1:0-4779 GCA_043719965.1 Saprospiraceae bacterium
GTATAGGTAATATTATACATCCCATCAATACAACATACTCTTGCATCCTCTATTCCAAATGTCTCCAAAGGACCTGCTCCAAATATCTTGGTGTTAACATTTTCTGGTTCAGTAAAATGTATTCCATCAGCACTTGAGACCAACCTGAGATGAGAAAGCGTGGATAAATAGACTGACCTATTATGTTTTACTATTCGTGCATCTGACAAATCCAGTGCGGGATCATCCTTTTTAAATGTAAGGATTTCAACTTTACCGTCTTTGGATTGAATAGGTAATGAAATCGTATGTTCCACTTGCATGGGTCTTTCTGCTACCCGTAATAGTAACCAGGTTTTGCCTTCGAACGTGAATACACCAGGATTTAAAACGCATTCCACGACAAAGTCGGGTCGACTGGGTATAATATCTTTAGTTGTAAGTATGGGGTTATTATCAAATCTTTTTGCCATTGAATTAATTAATCAAAAAGGTCAGGTGATGATTAGGTCACCACCTGACTGAATACAAATATTTCTCTGATTACAATTTCATAAACTTCATTACACCAAGGCTATTTCCATCTTGAATAAAATTTAATAAGTACGTACAGCAAATATATTTACTGATATTGTTCTTCTCATCCTTTGCACAACAGAGGAATGTTAAAAATAAAAATATAGCAATAAATAATAAAAATACCTTTCATATGTTCAAATTAATTAAACTAAAATAAATATTTCATTTAATTCAGAGAATATTCTCTAATTACTTAGGGGACTAGAGGGCATGCAAAAGAACCATAAGTTGTACCCGATATGATGTAACCAGGTTGAATTATGTCAATTCCATGCCACTGAATTCCATCATAATCAGATGATGGAATATAAAAATATTTACTAGCAGAAGTAGTAGATGATACTTTAATTCTGAATGCGTTACGTGTTGTACAATCGGAATAACTAGAAACATGTATATTCAGTTCGTATTGATTGTTAGAAACTGGCAAATTATAAAGTATTTTGGAGGAAGGTCCATAAACTGGTGAGTATAGAGTGCCTAGTTCATTACCATCCTTATCTGCAAGATAAGCTGTTAAATGACTAGTTGTAAAACAAGTTTGAAAGAATGTACACTCAGCCTGAATCTCAACAGCGATAGGTGAGAATAAATTGATACTCCTAGACTCAAGCTGGCCTATTTTCTTAACCTCACTTGAATTTAAGGCATTATTTCTCAGAGTCTTATCTTCCTCACTTAAGTTAGCAGGCTTATGATTCTTAAGGAATTCTGGTAGTTTAGTTTTCAATACATCAGAATTGATTATTAGTTCAGTTTCGCTAGCATCCTTTTTGCAGCTATAAGCTGTTATAGATATAACTATAATCGCTAGAAAATAACAATATTTTTTCATAAAATTTTAATTTAAAAAAGGTATTAAAATTGACAATATAATATGCTGGAGCTACCTTGCACTATGTAACCTGGTTGAAGAATATCAATATTGTACCATCCACTATTTGCAATAAGTCTAAAGTATTTACTACCGGAAGAAGGAGATGATACTTTAAATATGAGTTCCCCTAGATCAGTACAAGCGGTGTAGCTAGAAACATAGATGTTCAATTCATATTGATTATTAGATGCTGGTAAATTATAAAGAACCTTAGAATAAGGGCCATATCCAGCATACAAAGTGCCTAATGAATTTCCATCCTTGTCTGCAAGGTATGCTGATAAATGGGAAGTTGAACAATTCGGGAATTTCAAACACTCAGAATAAATTTGAACAGTAATAGGAGAAGCTAAAGTACTAGTCCTAGACTCAAGCAGTCCTGCCATATTAAGCTCATCTGAATTTAAATACTTGTCTCTAAGAACCATATCATTCAGACTAAGGGGTTTAAGGTCTTCCTTATTTAATATAGGTTGTTTAAAATTTCGATTGAATTCTTGTATTTCAATTTCTTGAACCTCCTTTTTGCAATTAGAAAAGCTAATAAACAATAATAAAGCCATAAACAAATAACAGTGATTTTTCATAAAATTTAATTTAAAAAATGTTAAAAAAAATATCTCAATCCAATAAATTCAAAATTATTTTCAAAATACTTTAATGTTCTTGGTCAAGAAGTTTAATTCAAAAGTACTGAAGGTAGTTTTTAGTAATGATAATTAAAGGTCTAAATGGTTAAATATATATATTCAACGACGTGAGTCATGAGAATATTGTCTTAACATATGTTAATGGTCGATTCTTTGCTACATTGTTGCATTGTATAACCTTGTACTAATTGATAAACTAACAAATCTTCCTCACATTTTACAATTATTTCAGTTGTAGAAAATTAAAATTTAACAAATTTCATAGACCCTAGACTTTGCCCATTTCGATCAAAATGAAGTAATAATAGCCCCGCTGGATAGTTGCTCACATTGATATAAATCTCGCCAGCTGGAATTTGATTCTTGCCATAGTTGATAGCATCTATCTGTCTTCCACTCAAGTCAAATACTCTCAGTAGCAAAGATTCTTTGTTAGTAAATGAATGTTTTATTCTCAAAGTATTCGTAGCTGGACTAGGAGAAATGCCTTTGATGGATTTTATCAATGCAGCGCTAGCTTGATCATCAGTAGGCGTAGTACCACTAGTAAATAGTTTTTTTACCTCAGCAGCAGTCAACGCTTTGTTGTAAATTTTTACATTATCCAAAGCTCCTACAAAATATTGGCCGCCCAAATCAGAATTACTGGCAAATACTAATGGTAGTGTAGTACTATTTAATGTACCCGTAACTGCTTGTTTGTTGGTTTCTATACCATTTACATAAATATGGTCTTCTTTGCCATCATGTGTCATTACAACATGCCACCAGAAACCCTTTACTAATTCATTTCCATCTTTGCTGTCCATATCAGAAATGAAATTTTTGGAAATTGCATTTTTACTATTGGTCGTCCAGACTATTCTTTGGTGCAAAGGCAAAGAAATTTTCCATCGATTTTTATAAGTACCAAAATCAATTATATAGGCTTCTGCATCACTACGTTTGATGCTATCTACCCGAATCCAGAACCCAATGGATGCATAGTCGGATATGAGTTGCACTGCATTTTTGACAAATACAGAATCTTTGTCCCCATCAAACTTGATTGCCTTGCCTGCAAAGCCAGGATGTACAACGAAAGTAGGATTGCCACCGATAACACCATGATTAGCATAAGGTGTTGCATCATTAGCATTATCATCGAATGGATATGAAGCCACGAGCCCAGGTTCACCTGAATTCACTTCACTCAATGTAGTGATGGTATTCTCTGCATTTGCAGATTTATTACCCGCAACATCATAAGCATATACTTCGAATGTATATGCTGTCAAAGCTTTTAATCCGCTGACGAATTTTGCTGTTGTAGGGGCTAAAACGGTATCGATTACTTTACCATCTTGAGATATTACATATCCCACTACAGCTCTATTATCCGTAGAGGCTGTCCAGGATAATTGTACTGAATTTGATCCAACCTGGGCAATCAAATTGCGTGGTGGTGTTGGTGCAATCGTATCTTTTGATTCTTCTTCACTGGAAGTAATCAGAATCGTAGTGATCCGTGATTCATTGCCTGCGGCATCAAAAGCACTAACCCCAAAATTAAATTTAGTTCTTGGGTTGAGATTTGCTACGGTGGTCGTAGTACCTGGTTTACTAGCAATGATGACATTATCCTGATATATGTTATAACCTATTACGCCTACGTTATCAGTAGATGCCGACCAAGAGAGATTTACACTAGTAAATACAGGTGTACCCACTAGATTTAGAGGTGAGGTAGGTGCTATCGTATCCCCCACAACATCTGATGCTTTTTGAGCATTGTATAGTGCCAACACTTCTGGTGCGGATAGCGCTACATTAAATATTTCTACTTCGTCCAAAGATCCATTAAAGTAACCTGCTGTTTCAATTGGATCATAACCTATACCAAAAGGCTTAGTGGTATTGAGTAAATTACCAGGAGCTGATTTTGATTTTTTCAAAAGACCATTTATATATATATTATCATTAAGAGAATCATGAGTCATCACGATATGCGTCCATTTTCCAATAGCCAGTGAAATGGAATCAGAATCCATATCGACATTGCCATTAGCAGTCTTAGTAGAGAATACCGGCTTACCATGATCAGGTAATGATATTTTCCATCGCTCTTGCCAACCACCATGTGACAACAAATAGACTTCACCTGACGCAGGCAATTGGTTCACTTTGGCCCAAAAGCTGATACTGGTAAGTGGAGTATTGAGCTGAGGCGAATTGCTCGCTTTAACTGTACTTGTAATAAAAGAAAAGGCTTTATTCGATTTATTGAATCGATCTTTGGCTGGCAGTGCATTTCTTATATCAGCATGGTTAGCATAAGGTGTAATATCAGTACCATCATTATTAAAAGGATAGTTAGCTACCAGCCTACCAGTGAAAACAGGTGCTGTATTTTGGACCCTGTAAAGAGCCAATATTTCTCCATCCGTTAAGGCACGATTGAATACTTTGATATCATCCAGATCACCATTAAAATTACCGCCTCCCTCGACTGCGTTGTAAGCGATTCCAAAGGGATAGTTGGTTTTTTTCAGTGCTCCTTGAGCCGAAGCTTCAGTATTGGCTTTTTTCAACAACCCATTGATGAATATTTTATTGCCTGTAGCGGCGTGTACCATCGTTACATGTTTCCATTGCCCAACTAATAAGGGCACACTATCAGAATCCATGTCTTTGATGCCTCCTACGCTATTTGTT
>JAYSTG010000184.1:0-1880 GCA_043719965.1 Saprospiraceae bacterium
ATCAATCCTGCATCACCAGGCTTTGAACGTGTAACGATCAAGCCCTTTCTTGGTTCTTTGACTCAGGTCCATACTTCGATGCCTCATCCCAAAGGTACCATTCAAGTGTCCTATAATAAAACCATTGACAATATACTTAAAGCTGAAATCAATTTACCCGAATCTGTACGTGGAACATTTGAATGGAATCAAATTATTTACCCACTTCACTCTGGAATAAATACGTATGTCATCCGCAATTAAATTAAAGCCTGTAGAAGTATCGTCCAATACATCCATTGAAGAAATTATGCGCCTGTATAATCTCCAGCAAAATCATCAATATGTACAATCCATGGTTTCAGTGGATGAGCGGTTGAAAAAATTAAAATCTTTACAAAAAGCCATTCTGGCATATCGTATAGAATTTCAGGAGGCCATGTTTAAGGATTATAATAAACCTGCTCCGGAAGTGGATATGGCTGAAATATTTCCAGTATTGAATGAACTGAAATTAGTCCTACGAAAACTCAAATCATGGACCGGTAAACACCGGGTGGGCACACCATGGTTTTTACTAGGGGCCAATAGTTATATCCATCATGAACCCAAGGGGCATTGCCTTATTGTTTCACCATGGAATTTCCCCATTCATCTTACTTTATTACCTTTAATCTATTCCTATGGAGCCGGTAATGTGACGATGATCAAACCTTCGGAGTACACCCCATTCACCACTGTAGTCGTAAAAAAAATCATCAACGAAATATTTTCCGCCGAAGAGGCGGCCATTGTCGATGGTGATGTTGTCGTATCGACACAGGTTCTTTCTTTAAAGTTTAATCATATATTTTTTACCGGCAGTCCAAAAGTAGGCAAGATCGTCATGAAAGCAGCTGCAGAACATCTTTGCTCTGTCACCCTCGAACTTGGTGGTAAGTCACCCATGATCATCGATAAATCGGCGGATTTAAAACTTGCAAGTATTTATGCGGGCGCCACAAAATTCGTCAATGGAGGCCAATATTGTATAGCTCCGGATTATATATTTATTCACTCCTCGATCAAAGACGAATTTATATTATTGCTCATAGAACAAATCAAACATAGGTATGGAGCAGATGATGCGGCTATGCTCCAGGGCGATTATGCACACATTGTCAATAGTATGCACACCGCCAGAGTGCATGCACATATCGAAGATGCGATGCACAAAGGCGCTAACTTGGTATATCGATGGGGTGATGACACTGTGCAAGACTATATTGGTCCCGTGATATTTACGGATACTACGGATGAGATGACGATTTGCAGGGAAGAGATTTTTGGCCCCATCATCTTGATCAAAACGTTTAATGACATTCAGGAAGTGATCGATCATGTGCGCAAGGGTGAAAAACCATTATCTCTTTATTTGTTTTCTCGGAATGCATCAGTAAACCGTCGTATTCGAAAAGAAATATCAGCCGGTGGAATGGATATCAATTCTGTTGCATTTCATTATTACAATTATAATCTACCCTTTGGTGGCATTAATAACAGTGGAATAGGGAAGTCGCATGGATTCTATTCATTTCAGGAATTTACCAATGCCAAATCGATATTTAATCAATGGTGGCCGTGGCCGTCAGGAGTATCCATGTTTCCTCCTTTTACTGCACTAAAGAAAAAGATGATTAATTTTTTAATTAAGAGTGTGAGTTAAAACTCCGAAATACTGCAGCACCTCATTAAAAATGCTGCTTAGGGAAATCTGCCAAATATATTACTGAGATTATGAAAATCAATACAAAAAATTTTTCAATTATCATGCGACATTGGTCACGGCTGATCGAAATCTCTTGTCCTCAAAAATAATCAAAACATTGTGGTAAGTAGTAATCAAGAAATTACTTTTCCAT
>JAYSTG010000185.1:0-4765 GCA_043719965.1 Saprospiraceae bacterium
AAAGCCTCAAAATTAATCCGAATAATCTTTAGAAACGAATATTTCGTCGTGCAAACCAATACGGTGAATAAAACTTATTTTAGCCCCATGATACAAGAGATCTTATCATTAGAAACATTATCCAAGTGCCTTGAGGCAGATCCTGCGACGCGTCAGGCTTGGGGGCAACCTTGGAATGAATATTTAAATTCTTTTCTAAATGACATTCATGACGCACCGGCTTTTCGACAAGGATCTGTTCGGGAGTTAAAGAAGATGAAAATCACGGATGATCCCAAACCCATAACATCCTTGATCGAATTATTTAAGACAGAAATCAATTATTATGGACTAAATCCTGCCTCTGGCGGCCACCTCGGATATATACCTGGTGGAGGTTTATACGCAAGTAGCCTCGGGGATCAGATGGCTGCAATAAGCAATCGATATGCTGGAATATTTTTTTCCAATCCTGGGGCAGTCACCATGGAAAATCAACTCATCCGGTGGATGTGCGAAGTCATGGGATATCCGGACACTGCACATGGCAATATCACCTCTGGAGGATCTATAGCTAACTTAATTGCTTTGGTCTCAGCACGAGATGAAAAAAAATTGAATCGTCATACTATTCATAAGGCTGTAATTTATACCACAGCCCAAGTACACCATTGTATAAACAAGGCTGTACGTATAGCTGGATTGGAAGAATCTATATCTAGGATAGTACCCATGGATAAGTTTTATCGAATGGATTTGGCAATCCTTGAAGATTTAGTAAAAAAAGATATGAAAGCACGGCTTATTCCTTTTCTGATCATTGGGTCTGCCGGAACCACCGATACCGGCAGTATAGACCCGTTGGATGGTATAGCAGACCTCAGTGATAATTATGATATTTGGTTTCATATCGATGCAGCTTATGGTGGTTTTTTTAATTTATTGAATCGATGCAAACCCATACTCAAAGGGATCGAACGAAGTGACACATTAGCAATTGATCCGCATAAAGGATTATTCTTGCCCTACGGTATTGGCACTCTTTTGTTCAAGGATCCCCAAGCGGTGATGAAGTCTCATCATTATAGGGCAAATTATATGAAGGACGCCTTTGATATCGAGTCGGACGAATATAATCCCTGCGATTTATCCCCTGAGCTTACCAAACATTTTCGAGGGCCTCGAATGTGGGTGCCATTGCATTTGCATGGTCTGGCCCCTTTCAAAGCAGCGCTTGAAGAAAAAATATTATTGGCTAACTACTTTTATAAAAAAGTGGTTGAATTGGGTTTTGAAACAGGGCCGCCGCCAGACCTTTCAGTGGTAATATTTAGATACGTTCCGACTCGTGGTGATGCTAATGAATTTAATAATAGACTCGTAGAAGCGATTCATGCTGACGGTCGGGTGTTTTTTTCATCTACCGTCATAGATGACCTGGTATGGATCCGATGTGCAGTATTGGGCTTTAGAACGCATCTCGATACCGTGGAAAAAGGATTGATGATGCTCCATGAAATTCTACATAAAATGGCCGGTTAAATTTACCAGTTCAAATCATCTCACCCGACCTAAATTCATGAATTGAAACGAGTCCAAGAAAGCAAAAGTTTTTTTCTGGTCATCTTTGTTTTTCCCTCCAAACACCTGTAAAGAATAGAATCGACAACCAGCCATAAAAGCTTTGGTTTTAATAAAATTTGACTTACTATAATCAATCCGCCAAAACCAACCAGGATATCCAAATTGAGTGATTTCCGATTCATACATTTTAATGCCTTTGACTCTCAATATGGATTCTTCAATGGTGGACTCAAAAAACTCTTTAAGTAAGCCGGTAGAATCTGAATGCATGGTTGCAGGTGGAAACTCATAAAAGGTAAGTTGATAATTCAAAGCAGTATCTTTCATTATATAGGTATGATAAATCATCTTACCGATGGATGTATCAAAAGTGTCTATAAAGATTTTAAAAGTTCCAGGTATACTCACTATACAGTTTCCTTCAGGAATCACGGCTTTATTTTGGCTCAAGGCCGAACTAGCTATCGCGATTAATAAATAAGATAATATTTTTGTCCTATGCCACATCAGAATGCAAACGATCAAGTCCCCGCAAAAGTCACCATTACCGGACTAATTATAGTTTTTTTAATACTATTTTATGCTTGCAAGACCAATTCAAGGGTAGAATCAGACCAACCTTTATCCGAAGCAGATCTCGTAGCTGAAGATTATATCGAGCCAGGAATTAAATGGGGTTACGTAGATAAAAGTGGTGAAGTGATAATCAATGAACAATTTGATGATTGTAGAGACTTCGCTTTTGGACTGGCTGCTGCGGCTAAAAAGTCATTATGGGGATATATTGATCATCAGGGAGCATGGGTGGTCAAGCCTTTATATCGTGGTGCTTGGACTTTTCAAAATGGCCGAGGCAGGGTCAAAGTCTTGAATGGTAAGTACGGCTATCTAAACAACCTTGGCGCTTTAGTTATTGATACGATTTGGGAAGATGCGACGGATTTTCAGGGAGGATATGCAAAAGTCAAAATAAACGATAGAATACAATACATAGATTCGTCAGGCCATCTCATCAGCGATGATTCATGGGATCAAGGCTTCGCATTTCAGGATGGATATGCCAGAATTTCGAATGGCGGCTGGTGGGGACTATTGAATAAACAAGGTGTGATCACTATAAAACCTATCTATGATGCACTGGGTGAATTAAAAGAGAATCGCCTACCTATACAACGAAAGAACTATTGGGGTTATACCGATACGAGTGGTATCATGATGATCATACCACAATATGAACAAGTCACACCTTTTCAAAATGGAATCGCAGCTGTTAAAAATCAAACCAACTGGGGCCTGATTGATTTTCAAGGCAATTTAATTAAAGCCCTGTTGGTAGAAGAGGTCATGTCTCTGGGAGCAAATAGATGGTCTGCGTATAAACAAGATTCATTTGCTTTATTCAATAATCAAGGAATTGCATTGACTCCATTTAACTATTCTCAAATCAACAAATTCAGTGAAGGATTAGCCGTATTCGGGAAAGATGGTTATTTTGGGTACATGGATACCTTGGGTCAACATATCATTCCTAATCTTATTCTATTGGCATGGGACTTTAAAAACGGCGCTGCTAGATATACCGTTGGAGAAGGCATTGGTTTCATCAATATAACAGGAAAAGCGCTTCATGAAAATTTATTTCCTGATGTTAGAGACTATTTCGAAGGACTCGCCAAAGTACAAACAGTCGGTCGATAATTTGTTGGAGATACGATTATCTTTGCTGCGCAAAAAATTATAAATAATGAATTTTGATATCATTGTGATTGGTAGCGGTCCTGGGGGTTATGTTGCGGCGATCAGAGCGGCTCAACTCGGAAAATCAGTGGCTGTAGTGGAAAAAGAAAAATTAGGAGGTATCTGTCTCAACTGGGGTTGTATACCTACAAAAGCCTTATTAAAAAGCGCTCAGGTATTTGAGTATCTCAATCATGCCCAGGAGTATGGAATCAAGGTCGAAGGCGGTAGTGCTGACTTCGGTGCGGTGATTGCCCGTAGCCGAGGTGTTGCAGATGCCATGAGTAAAGGAGTACAGTTCCTAATGCGAAAGAATAAAATCAATGTCATCCAAGGACATGGCAAATTGATGGGGAATAAAAAAGTAGAAGTGACTTCATCGGATGGCAAAAAAGAAGAACATACTGCTGATCACATCATTCTGGCTACGGGTGGAAGAGCCAAGCAACTCGCCAATCTTCCTATTGATGATATTAAAATCATAGAATACCGAAAAGCCATGTCTCTACCCGCTCAACCCCAAAAAATGGTCGTCGTAGGCGCCGGAGCTATTGGTGTAGAATTTGCATATTTCTACAATGCATTAGGCACTGAAGTGACCGTCGTCGAATTTATGGAACAAGGCTTAGTGCCTCGTGAAGACGAAGATATATCTAAAGAATTATTACGATCATTTAATAAATCAGGAATAAAAGTGCTAGCGAATACTGAAGTAATCCATGTAGACACTTCAGGGGTTGAATGTAGAGTAAACACAAAAGATCGCAAAACCGGTAAAGAAGATACCATTGAATGCGATATCGTATTATCTGCAGCAGGTGTCACTCCCAATCTTGAAAATTTGGGCCTTGAAACGGTAGGCGTATTGGTTGAAAAAGGATTAATAAAAGTAGATGGTTTTGGGAAGACGAATATACCAGGTATTTATGCCATAGGTGACATCACCCCAGGACAGGCGTTGGCCCATGTAGCGAGCGCTGAAGGGATTAACTGTGTGGAAAAAATAGTGGGCAACCATCATGCTATACCTTTAGATTACAATAATATCCCTGGTTGCACCTATTGTCAACCTGAGATAGCTTCAGTAGGGTATACAGAACAAGGAGCAAAAGATGCTGGGTATGATATAAAGGTGGGCAAATTCCCATTCTCGGCATCAGGGAAAGCGAAAGCAGCAGGTACTCCAGCTGGTTTTGTTAAAGTAATCTTTGATGCGAAGTATGGCGAATTTTTAGGCGCTCATATGATTGGAGCCAATGTAACTGAAATGATAGCCGAAGTCGTAGCAGCTCGCAAATTAGAGACTACAGGCATGGATATGATCAAAACGGTACATCCCCATCCTACCATGAGTGAAGCTTTAATGGAGGCAACCGCAGCGGCTTATGGCGAAGTAATCCATTTGTAGGGTACAAATATATCTAATAAGCCTATTCATGTAGCCTATGGTTGCAGTATAAAAATA
>JAYSTG010000186.1:0-4738 GCA_043719965.1 Saprospiraceae bacterium
TATCCGTAATATCTTTGGTCAATAACATTTCTATGGTTCCTGTCTTTTTTTCCTCTGCTATCATCTTCATAGTCAAAGCAGGAATAAAGAAAAATAATGTCCAGCGAGCCACGGAAAAAAATACTTCAAGGTCAGCTTCTCTACGCATAAAGATATCCCCCCCTTGTATCCAGGTGAAAAAACCACTAAACCCTAGAAAGGCAGCCAATAAAATATAGGCGACCAGAGAATCAAAAAAAGACCCAAACTCTTTTCGGGCTATAACGAATATTTTATTCATAAATAGAATATGGAAAATTTAAATAATTAAATGGAATTCTTAATTCATGGTGAGATCCCTGAAGATATCTTCCAGCTTCGTTTCGAAAGGTATAAGTTCGGAAATGGTCCAATTTTTCTGGACACAAAGCCTAAAAAGATCCCTCGTGGAAGGCATATGAGGTTTGCTAACCACCTCAAATCTTTTTTTACCGACATCGAGTACGGATACCGTCTGGACTGTAGATAGTGATCGTATAGCTTCCAGTATATCTTGTACTGAACCATCTTCTACGCGGATATGATGGATCTCCTGACCTTGAGCTTGCTGACGAAGTGTACTGGCAGTGCCATCTGCGACAATCTTACCTTTGTTGATAATAAGAATACGGTCACAGGTAGCTTCTACTTCAGGCAGGATATGGGTACTGAATAAAACGGTTTTATGTCTTCCAAGATTTTTTATTAATTCTCGGATTTCTATGATTTGATTAGGGTCTAGTCCTGTAGTAGGTTCATCCAAGATCAAAATAGCTGGGTCATGAATCATCGCTTGAGCCAGACCTACGCGCTGTCGATAACCTTTGGAAAGTTCGGAAATGAGTTTATATTTTTCAACATCCAGGCCACAGATTTTGACCATTTCTCTGGCCCGATCTCTGATTTTATCTTTAGGAAGTCCCTGCAATGCTGCGACATATTCCAAATAATCGATGATAGGCATCTCGTAATACAGTGGATTGCTCTCAGGAAGGTAACCGATTTGTTTTTTAAGACTATGTTCTTTGATCGATTGGCCTCCAATCAAAATATCACCCCCTTCGATGTCCAGATATTGGGTGATCATTTTCATCGTGGTAGTCTTACCTGCGCCATTGGGGCCTAAGAATCCCAAGATCTCACCAGGTTTTACATCGAAGCTGATATTATCGACGGCTTTTTGTGGGCCATATTGTTTACTTAAATTGCGGACTTTGATATCCATACTGATTTGTGGTTTTAGCGGTGCAAAGCTATTAAAAAACTGTTATGACTCCTGCCTAAGATTATTTATAAAATTTTGTTAAAAAAGCAAGCCTGATTGTATGAACAATCAGGCTTGCTTTGAAACAAGTAAAATTTTTTGATAAAGAATCAAACTAACCAGGTGCTAACAACCACCTTTTCCACTAACATCAACTTTGTGCAACTTTTACCCTAATTATTCTGAGCTCCAGCGTCGACCCAACAAATAATACTGTTTTTTTGAGCTGGGGTAAGGCTACCATTTTTAGGCATAGATCCCGAAGCAACCGCCGCTTTTATGGCCACTTTCGCTCCACTAATCTTAGCAAAAGTCAATAAATCACCCGGTCCATTATTGCTGCCGCTTGCATGACAGGTCGATCCTGTACATTTGGATTGAATGATTGGATTCACATCTGCTGCAAAAGTTTTTAAGACTGGTCCACAGTCAATTCCATTACCGCCTCCAGTAGGGGGTGTTACGCCTGGGGCATCATCTTTACTACATGCATTGAGAATACATAAGCCGGCTAATAAAATTGCAAACGAAATTTTCTTCATAAATTATTATTATTTCATACTCTAACGGTAGCAAGTATGTTTGAGTTGCCTAAATCATAAACTTTAAGACTTATCTGAAATTATGCAAGAGTAATAATTCAAAACATTCATTTTGAATTGTTTATCTCTGCCCGTTGGGAAGAAAATTCATTTTTAATGAATATGCTCGGTTTAAATATGAGTACCCATTGTTATCAAATCCTTAAAAAAGCCAGCTTTTTCGTATGCTTTGATAGCTGGCAAATTATCTGAGTAAACTTCAAGCCTCAATTCTCGAATATCTTTTGTAACACACCATTTCTTTAAAGCTTCTAGTATCATCAAATTCACCCCTTGACCACGATAGTCAGGAAGTACATACATAAAACCTAGATAAGCATATTGATCATAAGCATAAAATGGCTTTGCGTTCCTGATGGTTGCATATCCGGATGCTATGAGTAGATGATTATCGATGACAACTACAAGATATGATTCAGGATCATCTAGGAGATATTGAAGATCATAATACTTAATCGGATCAGGTATCAAAGTAGAATCGTACGGTCGTTCTGCTTCTATGACACCTTGTTCAAATTGTAGTAAGGTAGGCAGGTCTTCAACAGTGGCGGGTCTTACGTACAACATAAAAAATTAAAATCAAAGATATTATACAGGCTGCATAGTAAAAGCTATTAATGACTGTAATTTAAGCTAGAGGCATAATATAAAAAACAAGGCATACTACAATAAAGAGTATGCCTTGGTCAAAAAAATCTTAGATAAGAGCTAGGGAAAAAATGTAATTCCCTATCGGCCTACCATCTTTTCTTGTACGAGCTGTTGCCGCCAGATCCGAAAGATCCACCGCCACCGAGCTGTGACTTATCTTTAGCTATAGAGACAGAAATATTTCTGTTTTCGATGCTTTGATTGTTAAGATTACGGATTGCCGTGTTGCCTTCATCATCGTTAGCCATTTCTACAAAGCCAAATCCCCTAGACCTTCCGGTCTCACGATCCATAATGACTTTAGCAGAAGTAACAGCGCCATGCTCGGCAAATAAAGACTCAAGGTCAGCGTCAGCTACGCCGAACGCTAAATTAGAAACATAAATTTTCATGATAGAAAAAAATAAAAAAATTAAAAAATAACGAATGATAGGGTAAAAAGGCAGGACTACAATAGAAATTGAAACTCTGTGGGGGGAGGATACTAATCGCTGGCAGAAATGCTTGATAAACTAAAATTCACGCTGCAAATATAAAGGTTTATTTGATGGAAGTGCGGTTTTATTGTGAATGGGGTGTTATTAATAGGTAGTAAACGCTTTGTTACCTAAAGACTTGTGAGCCCTGATTTACTGATGCATGTCCTTCTTGCAAGTGGCTTCGTCCTTCCATGTTACAGATTTGAGTGACCTATTGGGAACCAATTTTAATGCCATGCAATGGACCAAATATAAACTATCACAATGGCATCGAATTGAAAGTAGCAAAATAGATAAGTAATTTCGTTGCATTTGTGAAGACATTAAATATACATCTATAACGTGCACACGTTCCTTCTCCCATACTACAAATTATTTATTATGATCAGATGTAATTACCGTATATAAAATGCTCTAAATTCTCAATAACAAATTTTTGATCCTCAATAATATAACTTACTACATCACCTATCGATATCAATCCAAGCAGTTTATCCTGTTGGACCACAGGCAAGTGTCGAATAAATTTATCTGACATCAATCTCATACAATCGTCAATCGAATTTTCAGGGCCTACGGTAATCACATTGAACGACATCACTTCTTTAATCAGGGTTTCTCTCGAAGACTTACCATTCAATATTACTTTACGCGCATAGTCCCGTTCCGTAAAGATTCCAACGAGTTTTTCGTTTTCTAAGACTACCAAGGCACTAATGTTTTTTTCCATCATTAACTCTAGGGCCTCGTAGACGGTTTGAGTCGAAGTGGTCGAAAAGATAGCCCCACTCTTAGACTTCAAAATATGATTGACGGCACCCATACACTTTGTTTTTTAAGTAAATTAAAATTTTATGGTAGGCTCTCTAACATTTAATATGATGTTCATCGTCGACATAGAATGTTTTAGGGTACTATAGTCAATCTATCACTTAATACCTATGCTAGACACAGAACTTTAATTTTTTTTGAATCCATAAAGTAATTAAAAAATCGAAATATTATTTATATAAATTAAAAATATAAAAATATAAAATTGTAAATTACAATATTACAGAATAAAATATATAAATACTTCCACTAGCTTTACTTAACCTCTTTCATTTGTTAATGATAGTGTAATTCTATCTAATAAACCAACGATTCCACAAATTAAATACAAATACAAAACAAAATGAGCTTAAAAATAACAAAGTATTATTAAACTTTACTAAATTGGCATGTAAATATTTTTATCGAATTAGTTTGAATCCTAAAAAATATGCGTTAATCAATCAGGGATGTTAGACTGACCGAAAAAATTAATATGACTTCATTAATAATCAATTTGCCAAATGTCTGAGTTGATTAGAATCAGGAAAGGATTAAACATCAAGCTTCAGGGTGAGGCTGTAAAAAGAATTTCACAATTAGAATTACCAGAAATCTTTGCCATTCACCCCTCTGATTTTAAAGGAATAAAGCCAAGATTGTCCATAAAAGTAGGCGATGAAGTTTTGTCAGGAACTCCTTTGTTTTATGATAAGAGGAATGAAAAAGTCAATATCTGTTCTCCAGTAAGTGGTCAGGTGGTAGAAATTATCTACAAAGAAAAAAGGGAAATTCAAAGTATACAGATTCTTCCTGATAAAACGATAAAGTATGCACCCATGCCAGGTGCTCTTTCCCTAGACTTAAATAGGGAACATCTCATTGAAATAATGTTGAAGCTAGGAGTCTGGCCA
>JAYSTG010000187.1:0-4737 GCA_043719965.1 Saprospiraceae bacterium
GGTCCCTACCTAGATTCTAAATATTTTCTAAATTAAATTATGTTTAGAAATTACATCGATTCATCTCAAACCCACTAAATATGGCGAAGAACCGAAATATGCGTACTGAAATTAAAAAGGGTAAAAAGTATTATTTTTATGATAACGGGGTCAGGAATGTTTTGACAAATAATTTTGCTCCGTTAGACCTTCGATCTGATTTCGGCGCATTATGGGAGAATTATATTTTAAGTGAAAGATTAAAATTTAATAGTTACTCCTCGAAGTCAATAAATGCTTATTTCTGGCGGACTCAGGATCAGGCAGAAATTGATTACATAGAGGATTATGATGGTATCCTGCACGCTTATGAAATTAAATGGAATCCCCAGAACGTTAGATTCCCTGAATCCTTCCGTACTTCATATCCAGAACATAGCACGGAAACTATACATCGGGAAAATTACATTTCATTTTTGGGGTATTAACTATACCATTTCCAGATATGATCTAGAAATAAATTCCCAATCCAAATGATAAAATCCGCTCCTTACTTTTGTTTTGTATTCCTGAAGGTCCTTTGGTTGCATAGACCTTGGACATCCCATATTCATAATTCGCATGGAAGGTAAGGACTGTCAATCTGAGAGAAGCGCCTCCTATAAACCCGCCTCGTACTTCATTTAAGTCTTCTTCGATGATTTTATCGTTAGTGTCCATGCCTACAAGAAAATTGGCGATGACCCCTCCATGAATTTTTAGATCCGCTAGTTTAGTGTCAAATAGGTATACGCCGACCTGTACCGGTAGTTTCAATAGTTTTACATCTTCAAACTCTGCATACGGCTTTTTCCAATTCATCTTTTCTGGAAATATACTTTGCTTTTGAAAATGGAGCCCCGGCATGAGAAACCCTCGACCTTCAGCAATCACTACATCCAAACCAGCACTATACCCTGGATGCGTAGTGTTAAGGCCTGGCCACTGTTCATCCGAATAACTAGCTTGAGTGATGCTCGTTCGAAAATTGATACCTTGAGCTGTTGCCAGCCTTGCAAAAAACAACATCAACAACGCAATACAAATAAAATTTTTCATGTCAAAAAGGTTGCAATATTAATACCATTTCATCGATTATTAAACCCTGAGTTAATTATAATTTTAATGATCATATCTAATACACTAGCTCTCAATAGATAAATACCTAATTAAGTACATTGACTGAAGTCCTCAAAGCAAAAGGATACGTAGTCATAGAATCGGATGGAAAAGAATTGCTGGAAAAAGCGCTAGCCAATCCTCCAGATATTATGATCATTAATTCATTGTTGTCCAATAACAAAGAAAGTATCAAATCCTTACAATTTGAAAAAGGTATGGAACATGTACTTTTTTTGGTATATCAATAGCCTATTGACGAATCAACGAATGACGAATCAACGAATGACGAATCAACGAATAATCAACCAAATACCTAACAAATAACCAATGGAAAAAAAGATACTTATAGTAGATGATGAGGCGCATATCCGCATATTGATAGAACAGACTCTGGAAGAATTGGAAGACGAAGGGGTGGAGTTTATCACCGCTGACAATGGCGAAACCGCATTGGCACTCATCCACGCAGAAAAACCCAACCTTGTTTTTCTTGATGTCATGATGCCAAAAATGAACGGTATGGATGTCTGTCACCAGGTCAAACAAGAGCCGGCATTGAAAGATGTATTTATTATTCTGTTGACTGCCAAAGGTCAAGACTTTGATCGTCAAAAAGGTCAGGCAGTAGGGGCTGACATCTATATGACCAAACCCTTTGATCCTGAAATGATCCTATCAAAAGCAAAAGAAATTTTAAGAATAAATGTTGATTAATAGGACATTCGATATAATGGATTTGCGTGGTATGCGTGTAAAGACTTGCCTGTCTGGCAGGCAAGCGCAAAGAAATTCGTCATTCGATCCGATAGCTATCGGATCATCCGTCATTCGATCCGATAGCTATCGGATCATTCACTCCATTCGTCATTCACTCCATTCGTCAGTCACTCCATTCGTCAGTCACTCCATTCGTCAGTCTTCATCCATTCGTCATTCTTCATCCATTCGTCAGTCACTCCATTCGTCAGTCGTTCCATTCGATTAATTCGTTAATCCGTCAGTATGGCTCAACTTAATCTAAAATCAATACTAAATAAAAGAAGCGAAATCACAGGCTTGCTTCAAACTCTGGTGAATGATGCTAATATGGTCATCTCTGTAGTAGATCATAATGGTCTCGTGGTATTCGGAGCATCTGATATCCAAGGCCAGACAGGTCATTCGATATACTTGAATGAGGATATCGTAGGTCAGGTGATTGGTACTGGATCTGGTGCAATGGTTGCTGATTTTTTATCCTTGATGTTGAGGAAAGAATCAGAAAAAAAGAAACTGGGTACAGAAGTACTCAATCTCTATCAGGAATTAAACGTGATCTATAATTTTTCTGAAAAATTAACTCAGACGATTGATCCTGATATCATCGCTCAATTTACCCTGGAGCAAGCTATGCACTCTATCCCATCGGAAAGTGGAGTGATAGTCCTTTGGGATGAAGTGGCCAAAACACTCCAGATTCCTGCGAAAACAGGGGATCCTCTGTTCGATGAAGCACAATTGAAAGAAAATACTGTCTTACTGCTTCGAATTGGTATGGGAGGGCAATCAGAGATCATGAGTGATATCGATCCGCTAAAAAGTAACGGTATCATCAAATCTGAAGTACAGTCCATCATCTATGCTGCGATGAAAGTAAAACATCGCATCATGGGTGCCATTATACTCGGTGGAAAATCAGTAGATCAATACAGCGCAGCCCATTTAAAATTATTAGTGACTTTGGCCTTGCAGTCTTCCACGGCAATAGAGAGTGCCATGTTGTTTGAAAAAAACATTCGCGAAGTACGGGAACGGGAAGAAGACATGCTCAGAATACATGAAGTGACTAAAAAATTTGTACCGCATGAGTTCATCCGTGCTTTGGGCAAAAATTCTTTATTGGATGTACGGCTAGGTGATCAGGTAGAAAAAATAGTCACCGTCCTTTTTATTGACATCAGAGAGTTTACCACCTTGTCAGAAAAAATGACTCCTCAGGAGAATTTTCGATTTGTATCCTATCATCCGATCTCATCAAGGATTTATCAATCAATATTTGGGTGATTCCATCATGGCTTTATTTCCAAATGACCCTGAAGATGCCCTTCAAGCCGCCATCAAAATGCAACATGCGATCAGTGAATTGAATAAAGATCGAGCTATTCAAGGGTTGCTTGAGATCAAGGCAGGTATCGGTCTCCATACCGGATCACTGATCATGGGCATCACCGGTGATGAAGATCGATTGGATGCTGCTACCATCTCAGATACTGTCAATACCGCAGCACGTATAGAGAGCCTAACGAAATATTTCCGGTCGCCCATTTTATTAAGTGGTGACACGTTGAGCTTGATTAAAAATCACGATCAATATCATCTACGACAATTAGGAAAAGCACAATTGAAAGGAAAACATAATTTGCTCCATATCGTCGAGTGTATCAATGGGTATTCCAGCGGTGAATTAAGCCTTAAGTTGAATACGTTAGGTTTATTCAATGAAGCCATGCGTCATTACTTTAACCAAAACTTTGTCAAAGCTATTGAATTGTTTCAAGCCATCATAGAAGTAGATCCAGAAGATCAAACCGTTGAAAGTTTTATAACCTTTTCTTCTAACTATTTCAAAACAGGTACTCCTGAGAACTGGACAGGAGCAATGGAGATTACTATCAAATAACGTTTTCAATCAACCGGATATTAACTGGATGATGTAAAAACGCTCTGATCTAATGTCAGATTACAGCCTGAACAAATTCCAAATATTCCAAACATAGAGTAGAATACCCTAGCCCAGTTATTTGAAATATGCCTTTTTGCAGACAATGATATTATAAAGGTGTACCTATCATACGATCTGGATGTATCTTTTACAATTCAGGCGAATGAACGATACCAATGGCAAGACTGAGATCCTCATCTTTACGGTAATTAAACTCCAGAAAACCTTCTTTTCTTTCTAAATAAAAAACAATCCTAACTCTAGTCGACTGACCAGACTTTTTTAACAAAGGACACTCCATGCTATTGACTCGGAGTATAGCCTTATGTTGACATAACATATGCGTCTTGTGCAGCGATGCCCGGCCAAATACCGTCAAGATTTTTTTTTAACATTCCTGTCTCTGGAAATTTTACCCGAAGAATTTTCTAACATCTAACATACTTCGACCTATCCTCAGCGACCTTTCCAATAGGTTCTTTTCGTACTCAAATGGATCGGTAATCGAGTCATGCTCGTCTAGCCATTCTGTAATCTCTTTTTTTACTGTTTTTAGGATGGACCCCATAATTAATTGTTTGTCCATGCCTGATTGTTTTGGTACCCAAAGTTAGTATTTTCCTGCATTTTGTCACACACCCGAATTAAATGTATTTGAAGCAGCCTAGATTATTTGGGTTATTTTTACCATTCTAAAAAATTGTCATGTTCCCCGATCTCTCCTATATTTTTCAATTCATCTTTGGTTCAACCCCGGATAATACTTTTTCGATTGTAAAAACTTTTGGTTTATTTCTCACATTGGCTTTTATCGCCAGCGGATATATCCTCTACTTAGAATTTAAACGCAAAGAGAAAGAAGGTATTTTCAAGCCTCAAAAAATAACAGTTGACCC
>JAYSTG010000188.1:0-38146 GCA_043719965.1 Saprospiraceae bacterium
TTAGAGCGGCCGTTGGAATATAATATTCTCCCCGCTTGGAGTGAGCTGACTAAAAAAATAGCTGCTGCCCGAATGGTTTTTATCAATACCCCGTCGGATAATCAAGGCAAGTCCAAAATCAATGTATTTGAAGCGGATGTAGTCATAGCCTGTATCCAGGCTATGCGCGATATTTTGAATACCAATCATATTCCTATTCGACATGAGACGATAGGTGTGATCACGCCGTATCGGGCACAGATCGCTCAAATCCGCAAAGTCATGCAAGACCATGCAATGGATCCAGATGAATTGACCATCGATACGGTAGAGCGATACCAGGGTGGTGCCAGGGAAATAGTCATCCTTTCATTATGTACTAATCGCTTCTCTCAAGTGCAAAATATGATCTCTCTCTCAGATGATGGGGTAGACCGTAAACTCAATGTGGCCTTGACCCGAGCCCGAAAGCATCTTATTATTATAGGTAATGAAGAAATCTTGAGTAATTATCCGGTGTATAAAGCATTGATTGCGTATTGCAGGAGTTTCTAATATGCCAGGGTATATAAAATACTTGTTGTTAACAATAACTAAAAGAAAAAGATAATTTTGCATCATGAAATCAATAGCTGACAAACTAAGAGACACAGTTGAGTTGGAGGAAAAGAAAAACGCTATACTCAACAACTTTAAGGAAGTTGACCAATTCATTTCACAAATTGATAAATTAGGTTATTCTCAAAAACCAGGTTACACACTTCCTCTTGTGGACACAATAGGTAAGACTACTTACTCTGTTTTAAACAAACTTTCTGTTTAAGATCGTACAAGATTTGCCTATCAAATAGGAACTCACTTGCAAGGAAATAAGGATGGTCACCCTAAATCCGACTCAACAATTTTTCTTTTTGCTTCAGATATTCTTCTTCTGAGATGACCCCTTTGTCTTTGAGGGCACTGAGTTTTTCGAGCGATGCGAAGATCTCTTCTTTGGATTGTTGAGAAGATGATGATTTTTGCTCTTTTTCTGTTCGAATACTGAATTCTTTACCTTTCTCGAATTCTTCCTTATACTGTTGTCTTTCTTTTTCAGCATTAAAATCAGCCAAGGTGCCCCCTTTTCCAAAGTGCTGAATAAATACTTGACCGACCGCATAAGTGCTAGCGCCAGATATGATGGACATGGAGGCAGATCCCAGGATAGTACCTATGACAGGTATAGCTTTTACGGCACTTGCAGCTAACCTCCCTAAAGATGGTCCGACTAATGCACTCACGATACTTTTCCCGACTTGTTCATTAAAGTCAATTCCATATATTTTGGACAAGGATCTGATCATATTGATTTGTACCCCAGTCACAGCGGCAAAATCTACTAATGGTATAGGAATAAGCCCACCACCGACTGCGAGTAATAAATGGGTTTTAACGATTTCCTGTGCTAATACGTTTTTATTGTCCTTATTGCTATTATCCATCATAGAATCTAATTTTTTTCCAAATTTATAAGCGTATTTACCGCCTTTTATTAAAATTCGACCAATATCACCTGTTGTAGACATGTATGTAATACAATTTCTGTTCAAAGTTAGTTCAACCCCCCTGAGAACCACTAGATCCATTCGTATAAAATGACTTGGATTTTTGTCACTTCAGGGTATTAAAAATACCATCCCGATCTATGGAATATTCAAGATCTTATGCATCTGGAGGCTTAAGCTCCATCTAGGGTGTGCCTTACAATATTCAAGAGTGAGCACAGTGTTTTTTTCTACATTGGGACCATCCATTGGTTGCAAACTAAATCTATTAAAATCAAGATTTTCATATTGGTCCGGTGGCGCATCGGACTGTGGATAGACAAGTTTGAGCTCATGGCCTTTGGTGACCATGAGGGGAGCTGTGGACTTAGGGCTCACGCAAATCCAATCGATACCTTCGGCTAATAAGATTGTACCATTAGTCTCAATAGAGATTATACACCCAGCTTCATGCAATCTGTCCACCAAGGCCTGATCCAATTGTAACGCAGGTTCTCCCCCAGTACATACCAAAAATGGGGGGACGCTTTTATCAGGCCACAGATCTTGAATGATATTTATTAATTGATCAATAGTATATTTTCCGCCTAATGGTCCGTCAGTACTTACAAAGTCTGTATCACAAAATGTACATATCGCAGTAGCTCTATGTTTTTCATTTCCGCTCCACAGATTACACCCTGCAAATCGCATAAAAATAGCCGGTCTACCTGTATATTGACCCTCTCCTTGTAAAGTATAAAAAATTTCTTTTAGTGAATACATGGATAGGTAGTCCAGGTGATCAGGATAGGATGGCAGTAGCTTCAATTTCGACCAACATATCAGGGTCGATTAATGCCGATACTTCAACCATAGTAGTTGCAGGCTTTATGCTACCAAAGAATTCTCCATGTGCCATACCTGCTTCTTCCCATCGCTTGATATCAGTCACGTAGATACGAGTTCGTACCACATCTTGCATTTTAGCTCCTGCCCGGATGAGGGCAGCCTGTATAATTTCGAGACAGGTCTTGGTCTGAATATACATATCGCCTTTACCTTGCAGCACACCATCCAATACCGGAGCAGTCCCTGATACTTCAATCTGCTTGCCTATTTTTACTGCTCGGCTATATCCTACGATGTCTTCCCATTTTGCACCGGAAGAAATATTTTCTCTTTTATTCATTTAATCTATTCGAATTAAATTATATATATTAATCGTTAGCCATAAGTCCACTTAAGAAAGCTTTAAGGTTACCTATAGTTTGTAAGGGGTCTATAGCTGCTTTTGCAGGAACTACATATCGTATGATCCCTTTTTTATCGGCTATAAAAAAACGTGGTGTTCCTAATTCTTTACCATAGATCGCTTCGCCTAAAAAGGCGCCATTCGGCACCACGGTGTATTGTATGTCATGCTCATTGACATATTGTTGTATTTGTGACCTAGATTCATCGCCAAAGCTTAGTAAGTCTGCTCTCAAGGTTGCTAATTCTTTGATCAAATCATTACAATAGGGTATATATTCAGCAGCTAGTTGATCCTCTTTACTCCAAAAAAAGAGAATAAAACTTTTACCGTAATAGTTGCTGATGGTACGGCTGACTTGATTGAGGTCATTGGCTTGAAATGCCGGTGCAGGTTTGTCCAAAAATGAATTGGCTAAGTCTTGAATGGGCAGTGAAAATTTTAAAGGCTCTACTTTAAACGTACTGGTTGCAACGGTAAGTTGACCATAAGAGTGAGGACTGCATAAAAAGCAACTAAGAAAAATGAAGTAAATTAGAAAAGTATTCATGTCTAGTAAGGGTCTGGTGAATGAGTAATAGGTGATAGTCCTGGAATTAATAATTTTGAATTCTACTTATTCTACTTGCAAAAATACGATAAAAGTCCATTAAATCTTTACATACATAATCGGCCTGACCGGGATTAATTACCTCAGGATGAATATAAACGGTGATCATTTGAAGGTTTTTGCCAAATTCAATATCTGAAATGGAGTCACCTACCATGACAGATTTCTTAAAATTAATGGATGGAAATTCTTTTTTAGCACGATAGCCCATCCAGGGATTAGGTTTGCGACAAGAAGGTGTTTGACTGGAACTTGCAGGACAATAATAAATAGCATCTACATGTCCGCCTTGTTTTCGAATTACTTTTTTCATACGAGCATGCACTTGCCATAAAGCTTGTTCGGTCATTACCCCTTTAGCTATGCCTTGCTGATTCGTCACTATGAATAGATGATCACAAATAGGTTTTAAAACTTTTAAAGTTTTCAATACACCAGGCAAAAATCTAAATTCATTCCAAGACTTGACATAGTCGTCAGGCCTTCGTTGATTGATGACTCCATCTCGATCCAGAAATATGGTCCAACCTGATTTAGTTTTTTTCATCTTAACTTGAACGCTTGAATTTTTTCATAATCAGCCGGAATGCCGATATCTATAAATTTGGCTCTGGATTTATATCCACCTAATATAACGTGACCATTATTTTTTTCGAAAATTTCTTTTTCAATTGAAAAGGCATGACCTAATTGAAAAGCATTGAATATTTTTTTATTGGTGAGATAGATACCACCATTGATATAGCCTGAATCCACCCATTTTTTTTCATAAAAAGCTTTAATCTCATGATTTTTGGAGATCTGAATGGCGCCATATCGATCAAATGATTTGAAGTGTTTTACAGCCAGGGTCATATCATAGCGATGGAGAAGATGAAAATCTTTCATTTTGTTTAGTGATACTGGAAAATAAGTATCCCCATTAATGATAAAATTTTGAGAGGCATGACATAATTGTAAAGCTTGTCGAATCGCACCACCCGTACCGAGCGGTGTGGCTTCTACAGAATAGATCAAAGGGATTCCATGAAAACTATCACCAAAGTGATTCGAAATGATTTCGCCGTGGTGTGAAATCGCCAATACTATTTTTTTGATTCCTTCTTGTCTAAGATATCTTAATATCCAATATAGAAATGGATGGCCTTGTACCGATACCATAGATTTCGGTATTTTATCATGCGTGATAGACTTCAATCGGGTGCCTAATCCACCGGCCAATACAATGGCGGTATTCAAGGAAACAGAGTTTTTTCGACTAATTCACAAATGATATGGCCGATGGTAATATGACATTCTTGTATGCGCGGGGTGTCTGATGATGGTACATTGATCAATAAATCTGAATGACGCAACAGGTTGCCTCCGGACCTGCCGGTGAGACCTATACAAATAATGCCAAGTTCTTTTGCTGCTTCAAACGCTTTTATAATATTCACAGAATTGCCTGATGTACTCAGTCCTATCAATACATCTCCTGTATTACCGCTCCCTTTCAATAATCGAGCATAAACAAAATCAAAACCATAATCATTGCCCACAGCAGTGAGATAGGAAGTATTTACATGTAGCGCTTCAGAAGGTAGGGGAGCACGATCTTTATAAAACCGACCTGAAAATTCGGCAGCCAGATGTTGAGCATCGGCTGCGCTACCTCCATTTCCACAGAACAAGACTTTGTTTTTATTTTGAAACGCTTTAATACAGATCTCCGCTGCTTCTTGGATGGCCGAAACCAATCTATCATCTTGCAAAAGTTTTTGTTTAGTAGAAATACTTTCTGAAAGTATGGATCGTATAGTTGACTCGAACATCTTTGATTTATTTTATAGTCCAGGAAGTCATGCCTTGTTGAACAAAACTAAATGATTTGAATGCACCGCCCATAGGCTCTAACGCTTTGATGATTTTGTATCGTGTATTACCAGGTGCATACAACATTAAAAAACCTCCACCACCTGCACCAGAGATTTTTCCACCTGTAGCTCCATTTTTTAAGGCCAATGCATAAATTTCATCTATAGCTGGGTTGGAAATGCCTACTGCTGTTTTTTTCTTTTGTTGCCACCCATAATCAAGCAACTCGCCTATCGATTTTAATTTGCCTGTTAATAGTGCTTCCTTCATGAGTACTGCCTGTTCTTTTAATTTATGGGCTGCGTCGAGTGATTGTTCTATTTTATCAGTGAAATTAGCAGATTGTTTTTCTATGATAGTGGATGACAATCTGGAAGTACCTGTGTAGTAAAGCAAGATATTAAGTTCCAATTCCTGGATATACTCTGGTCTGATCCGAAGTGGATTGACGATGACTTTATCGCCGGCATAAAATTCCATAAAATTGAAGCCTCCAAATGTGGCTGCATATTGATCCTGTTTCCCTCCTGATATCATTAGATCTTTTCGCTCTATATCATAGGCTATTCTTGCAAGGTCGTATTCACCCATCGGGATTTTCAACCATTCACTATATGCTCCTACTGTGGCAACGGTGACGGTAGACGAAGCACCCAACCCTGAGCCCTTAGGTACATCTACATAAGTACTGATTCCATATGCAGGTAATTTGCCCTTATGCTCCATAAAAATTCTATTATGACATCCTTTGATCAGATCGAGTTGATCATCGATAGGTAATTTTTTTGCTTTTCTATATGCTTTACTTTGATCGAGGTCAAAGGATTCGATTTTGATTTTGTCAGAATGGTCTGGAATAATAGTGGCGTGAGCAAAAATACTTATCGTAGCATTGAGTATAGCGCCGCCATACAGATCAGAGTATGGTGAGACATCAGTACCACCTCCGGCCAGTCCTATACGAAGGGGAGCTCTTGCACGTACAATCATAGGTCAAATATACAATAATACAATATATTAAATAAATGTATTATATGTTTTTAAGAGGGTCGTATTATCCTTGGACCACAGCATCAGCCATAGCTGACCAGGCATATCTGGCTTGAACTTTTGTAATTGCTGAATCAAATAATTTAGGATTAGGATGGTTGAAGAACGCTTGAATAGCCTTGGCAATTTCTTCTTTATTTGGTTCCACGACATAGCCTGAAACTTGATCCTCAATGATTTCATGAAGGCCACCTACCTTGGTCACTACCGTTGGTTTTTTAAAATGTATGGCGATCTGGGCAATGCCACTTTGAGTAGCCGATTTATAAGGCTGGACCACCAGATCACAAGCAGAAAAGTAATATTTCACATCTTCATTACTAATAAAATGGGTGTGTTGAACCAATGCGGATTCTATGTCCAGTTTTTCTATTAATTGATGATATGGAGTTGGATCTGTATAATACTCTCCTGCAATAATAAATTTCACTTTCGTGCAGGTGGATTTAAGGATAGCTATGGCTTCATAAAGAAGATCAAGACCTTTGTAATCTCGAATAAATCCAAAGAACAAAACATAACGGTATGAATCATCCAACGCTAATTTCTGCAATGCCATTTTTTGATCTACCCCTTCACCATAATTATCATAGATAGGATGCGGAATGAATTGAGCAGGTTTGATGGGGTCAAAGGTCATTAGGTCATCTCCGACTTGTCGAGACATATAGATGAATCGATCTACCGCACGCACAAAATATCTTGTGAATAAGTAGTCGCCAGGTCTTTTTTCATGAGGTATGATATTATCCAGAATGCTGATCACTTGAGTGTTGGAACATTTTGCCAATCGAAGGATAGTACCAAAACAAGGCCCCATAATTGGTAACCAATATTTGCAGATGATAATATCTGGTTGCAGTTTTTTTATTTTTTTACCAGTAACGATCCAATTCAATGGGTTAAATGAATGTATCCACCGATGTATTTCTAGTGGCGGAGCTGGATCCTCACTCATCTGAGACTTACCGGGAAATAAAAAGGAAGGATACTGTATAGTAAATGTAATGATCTGAACCTGATGCCCCATCTTCATCAATTCCTGAGCTAATCTTTCATTAAATGCAGATAACCCTCCTCGGAATGGGTAGGCAGTACCTAAGATTACAATTTTCATACCCGGATCTGCTTATCTATCTGGTAGACGGATCGATGATGTGCATTGCGGGATACGAGCTCTGCAATGAATCCTGACATAAAAAGTTGGATACCGACGATCAATAATAGAATACCCAAATAAAAAATAGGCCTATTTGCAATCGTAGAAAAATCAAAGAAAAATTTGCCTATGGTCAGGTATAATAAAATCAAAAAACCAATAAAAAAAACCAATACCCCTAATGATCCGAACAGATGCATAGGCTTTTTACCGAATTTGCCTACGAACATTATGGTAGCCAAATCTAAAAATCCATTCATGAATCGCTCGAAACCAAATTTGGTCTTACCATACTTCCTGGCCTGATGAGTGACTACTTTTTCACCGATCTTGTTGAAACCCGCCCACTTTGCGATCACTGGGATGTAACGATGCATTTCGCCATCCACTTCAATATTTTTTACCACTTCGCTTCGATATGCTTTCAATCCACAATTCATATCATGGAGTTTGATTCCCGACATTTTACCTGTGCTCCAATTATAAAATTTAGAAGGAAGGTTTTTGGTAAATGTATTATCATACCTTTTTTGTTTCCATCCTGAAACCAAATCAAGTCTTTCTTCTTTTATTTTTTGAATTAATCCGGGTATTTCATCCGGACTATCTTGAAGATCTGCATCCATCGTGATGACGATCTCACCGGTACTGATTTTAAAACCTGTATTTAGAGCTGCTGCCTTCCCATAATTTCGTCTAAATTTTATCGCTTTAATATACTCATTGGATGCGGCCAGCTTTTGAATGGTAACCCATGAATCGTCTGTGCTACCATCGTCAATAAATATGATTTCATATCGATAATGTTGCCCTTCGGCTACTTTACGTATCCATGATTCCAGTTCTGTAAGTGAGTCGGACTCATCGAGTAAAGGAATGATTATAGATAAATCCAGCACTTGGGTAAGATATTTTTAGTCTACAAATTTATAGCCCTAAACTAAATATTAAGAATTTATTTAATATAATCAAGAAAATTCAGGAGCTTCTCGTTTCATAATCAGACCAATAATCAAGGATAATATCGCACCGCCTATGGCGTAGCAAGCTAGCGTCGAGGCAAATAAAAGATAAGGATTTTTTGTAAAGCTCATCATTGACTTGGCCGCTTCTATTTGTTCTTCATTGAGGCCTTGAGTTTCCCAGGCTTCTTCCATGGTAGCTATGATTCTATCTGAAAAACCAGGATCTATAATATTGGTATAAACTAAGGTTACTAAACCGGTAAGCAGACCTGCTAAAGCAAGCATACCAGCACCTATCAATACACATTGGCCTAAAGAAATAAATCCTCCTTGAAGCTGGTCTCGATGATTTTTAATAGCCACGATAATAAGGGCAATCATCAGCCCAAATGTGATCAAGCCACTAAGGATCGAAAATGCTTGTGATCCAGAACTTGCCAATCCGGTAACGGTGGAGATCAAATAAGTTAAACTGAATATCAGTCCGGCAGTAAGTCCATATTTAAGGATGGTCGGCTTTAGATTAGATTGATTCATAGGAGAATTTTTATTAAAAGAAAGGAAAATTAATCATTTATCCAAATATGCCCTTTGCAAATCGTGGCTTTGACTTTACCTTTAAAGGTTTTGCCTATAAAAGGACTGTTTTTTGACTTTGATTTCACATCAGATGTCTTAAAGGTCCAGGTTTCAGATGGATCAAAAATAGTGAGTTCAGCAGGTTGTCCAGCTTCAATCACTGGAAATTGTCTTTTCAATAATATTCTAGGCTGAATAGCTACTGAATTAACCCATTCCTCTGGGCTTAAAATATCTTTGGTATTTACTGCTGCAAAGGAAGTTTGTAAGCCTATAGCCCCTGGATTGGCATAGGCATATTCTAAGTCCTTCTTTTCGACTTCCAGTGGAGCATGGTTAGTACAAATTATATTTATAACCTGATCTTTAACGGCCTTTATCAGTGCTTTTTGATCAGCGGCGGTTCGAATAGGAGGTGATTGTTTGTAAACTGAATCAAATTCTTCCAAGACCTCATCATGGAATATAAGATTGAGGTAGGCCGTGGAAGCATAGATCTTAGGGTTTGATTTTTTTGCTTGTTTAAGGATGGACACACTGGTTTCATCGGATAATAGATGTGCCAAGTAACGAGATCCACTATACCCTGCGACATAAATATCGCGCTGCAACATGATAGTTTCGGCTATGCTGGGTATTCCTTTTAAGCCTAATCGCTGGGACATTTTACCTTCGTTCATCAGTCCTAGATTGGCCAGGGCCTCATCTTCGGGATGGTTGATGATCAGTCCATCAAAATGGTTCATATATTGCATTGCCCGTTGCAGGAGACCTGTATCATGGATGGAATGACTACCATCTGAAAATGCGATAGCCCCACTATGATGCATATCGATCATTTCAGCTAATTCCTTACCCTGGATCTGTTTGCTGATTGCTCCAATAGGTAAGATATAGGTTGGAAGGGATTGTGATTTTTGATGAATGAATTCGATTTCTGACTTACTTTGTAATGCTGGCATAGTATTAGGGAATACAGCTAAAATGGTATACCCTCCGGCCATGGCAGCATTGGATAATGATTCGAGAGTTTCGCGATGTTCATATCCAGGTTCACCGCCGTGAGTGCCGATATCTACCCAACCTATAGATACATGGAGATGATCACCTATGATTTTATCTGAAGTAGTTAATTTTTTCTGACTTATGGATTGGATGATACCATCCACGACATGGATATTGACTTTTTTCCCATGTTGTGGATGTCCTGGTGCGATGAGTTTTGCCTGTTCTATTCCTAGTTCCATTTACATTCGATTATTATTTCCAAAAACGTAAGAGTAATGCTTCAATCATTAAAAAGAGTAAAGTTCCAGTTAAAAACCATTTCCAATAAGATTTGCCTTTTTGGTTGTCTTTAAACCAACGATCAAATTCAACTTGGTCTGATTCATTGATGACTTCATAGGTTGCTCCGAATGTAGATTTGATTTTATCTATAGGCATCGTACTCAAGTCAGACTCTTTCCTATTGAAATTAAACGCAACTTTACTGATGATTGTATCTTTTAAGTTTAGTGTATAGATGCCAGCTTCGCGAATGGATCCTTTCATATCCAATAATACCTTATTTCCTAAAGATCTCTGAAATGGAATAATATCATCGCCACCAATTTTTTTCATATGAATGACCTCTTCTGCTCGCAATAGTGAAGTGCTTAATTCGATTAATTCATCTTGCCCTACAAATTGGGATATTTTATCTGCTTTATTTTTATTCAACGCAAGTTTGAATAACATGGGAACGAAAATTTCAGGATTGGAGCTTAGGTCAGACCAGGGTGCTTGCAACGGCGAAGAACAGATGTAAAAAGATCCATTTCCGGACTTTACTTTCGATAAAAATGTACGGTCATCTGCAAAAGAGAGTATCTTTTCATCGCCTATGGTGCCACTGGCCCTAATATACCGACCTTGTATACTCGGCAATCGTATATTGGAACTGATTTTATTGTAAACATCTTTAAATGTAAACTCCTGAATGTTGATACCAGTGACTTGCATCGATTTTTTCTCAAAGCTTTGAAATGAACCCGCTCCAACTGAACTCAAAAAACCATTATAGGATTTTATATCAGCCGTCACCCCAGGGAACAATAACACATTAGTACCTTGTTTTATAGCATTCATCAGTTCACTGGCAAGGCCACTACTAATTTCATTGAGATCATCGAGTATGACTAGTTGATGTTTAGTCAATGAAGTATAATTAATGTTCCGTAAAGTTTGCAATGCTAAGCTGGCTGAAGGCAACCCTCGAATAGCAGTCACTAAATTGGGATTGGCTTGATCTCCTGAGATAATGAGAAAGTTGATCACAGGAGTCACATTAAACGTGAGGTATAGCTTATCATCGAATTGTACTGGATAATCCGTGATCTCGAGTTGGATGTCTTGCCAACCTGCCTTATTGACTATCACCTGGGCTGTATCTATTTTGCTCTCACCTGCTGCTAGATTAAAAGTGCCTAGCGGCTTGGTTTGATTGTTTTGGATCAGAGATATCCTTGCGTCTTGAATAGGTTGATCTCCATAGTTGTGAATTTTAAATTTTAATAAATTAGGCTCTGACATCCACTGGGCTGGGGCATCAAACCAAGCCGAATCAATTGCTACATTTCTTTCCTGCACGCTTTGTAAAGGTATGAGGTGGGCACGCCAAACGGAATCCAATACCACTGGCAGATCGGTGATCGACTGTTGAAAATCGGATATCAAATAAATATGTTTATTGCCTTCTGACTTGCTGAATACATTCTGAATTTTAGAGATAGACTCTGACAAAGTGTGAACTGCAGGTGTCGGCGTAGTTTCATCTATCATGGCCAAGGCTTCTTCTTGATGGACTAGGCGTAAATTTTTTCCTAGAAAGTCATGGGTCAAAATCATATAGCGATCTTGCCCATCATAGGCTTCGACGATACTCCTTGCTCTTTGTTTGGCCTTTGAGATCAATGGGATATCCTGGCTCAGTGCATTCATGCTATACGAATTGTCGATAAATATGCCTACCAAGCTTTGGGTATATTTTTCTATTACAGTTTTTCTGCTAAATGGCTGAGTGAAAGCCATGACCAATAATGCTAAAGCCATCAACCGGGCCAGGAGCACTAATAAATTCTTGAGTTTGGAGCGGGCGCTTGTCTCATCTTTTACTTCTTTGAGAAATCTAACCGAGGAAAAATAAACCTTCTTAAATCTTCTAAAATAGAATAAATGGATGATGATGGGTATCGCTAGTGTTCCTAATGCCGTAAGAAACCACGGATGGAGAAATTGCATATCATGGCAAAAATACTTAATATGATCGTTGTGGAAAGTTTAAATTTTCATAAAGTGTATAAGTTTAAGTTCTAAGTATTCTAAATATTTTTTATGTATAATGGAACACCTACCGCCCATAAATGGTTTTAAGAGAACAATTATCTTGTCGAGGAATGAATTTTATAGATTATTACCAGATTTTAGGAGTAAACAAGACTTCGACCCCTGAAGAAATTCGGAAAGCTTACCGTAAGCTGGCCCGGAAATATCATCCTGATGTAAACCCGAATAATAAGGAAGCAGAACGAAAATTTAAAGAAATAAATGAGGCCAATACCGTCTTAGCCGACCCTGAAAAAAGAAAAAAGTATGATACCTATGGTAAAGACTGGGAACATGCTGATGCTTTTGAATCGGCAAATCAGCGATCTGGAGGCCATTTTAGAAATAATAATTCAAGAAGAGAATCCTCACGATTTAATTCCAATCGACGAGGAAGCCCCCAAGATTCAGAACATTTTTCTGATTTTTTCCAATCCATGTTTTACGATCAAGATGATTTGTTTGGGAGCGAATCTTTGCGAAATTCAAGCCGTAGGTCGAATGCCAGTGGAGCCTCCAGAGGGGTTGATTACAAATCGGTGCTACAATTAGAATTAAAAGATATACTCCATGAACAGGCTCAGGTGTTGGATGTGAATGGAAAAAAAATCCGAATTAAAATTCCTGCCGGCGTAGAACACGGTCAATCCGTGAAAATAAAAGGCCAGGGTGGTGAACAATCTTTAGGTGGACCAAAGGGGGATTTGTATATTCAATTTGATATTTTACCTCAGCCGGAATTCAAAAGAGAAGGCCCAGATCTTTACTCGAATCATTCCTTGGATCTATATACCGCTATATTGGGAGGTGAAACAGATATTAACACCTTGTATGGGCCTGTAAAAGTTAAAGTCAAGCCTGGAGCTCAGAACAATACAAAGGTAAGGCTTAAAGGTAAAGGAATGCCCGTATATAAATCGGATCGAGTAGGGGACCTGATCGTCACCTACCATATCTTGATACCTATTGATCTAAAAAGTCAAGAAATTGATCTTTATAAAAAACTTAAAGAATTACGGAGGTAGACTTGCTTTTTTGGACAAATGACAGTATTTTTGTGACACATGACTAAAAAACCTAAAAAATATTCGGAGCCTGTTTTTGAATCTATGACTTTTCAAGAGCCATTGGTACTTTACAATGCGACCCGTCCTGGGGATATATTTTTTAAAAAAGTCTTTGACTTAATAGGAATGATATACCCCAAAGCTACCCAAAGCACCGAATATGAATTGATACCCATCATTCGTAAAGGATTATCCAAAAAACAATTGGACCATCTGATGACGACTACGGGCTTGTCTTTGCCAGAGATGGCCAGGATATTGCATGTCTCCGAGCGCACATTGCATAGATATAGTGCCGATACCATGCTCAATCCTGACATCAGTGAGCGGATCTTCGAGCTTGCTCGTCTTTATGCCAAAGGGGTAGAGGTATTCAGTGATCTCAATCGATTTAAAATCTGGATGCAGTTTCCTTCTATTGCCTTAGCGCAGAAAGCCCCACTGGATTTTTTAGACACTTCTATTGGCATCAAGTTACTTGAAGAAGAGCTGGGTCGTATCGAACACGGGGTTTACGCCTGATGGATCTACTCCGATGTACTAAATGTAAATATATCACTGACCTCAGTGGATATGGGGCTTTTAAATATGGCGGTCGATGGAATAGCCCCGGCACGCTTGTAGTTTATACCGCTTCTAATCCTTCATTGGCTTTGTTGGAGACATTAGTTCATATGAATCCTATTTTGCCCGACTCGGACTATTGTTTGATCAAGCTAACCTTAGAGACGAATTCTATCTTGACTGTGTATCCGGAAAGTTTAATATCATCCTGGCAAAAGACACCCGCACACCATTCACTTAAAACCATAGGGGATGAATTTGTAAAAGATGCTAAATATTTACTGCTTAAAGTACCTTCGGCTGTATTACCTATAGAGTGGAATTATCTGATCAACCCCAAGCATCCATTATTTGCTTCCATCCGACTTGGTGTTCCTACAAAACTAGAATTTGACCAACGATTAACGGCTGCCGTTAAATGATTAGGTTTTTGAACATTTGCTGATTGCTTCGACAAGGGTATCAAGGTCATGAGGTAGTGTGTACACATTAGGTGTAATCCGTACTCCTGAGATATTTTCCCACACTATACCTACAGCATGAATCTTGAATTTTTCATATAAGAAAGAATCTACTTGAGCAGGTGTTTTACCATCTATTTGAAGCAATCCAATAGCGCAACCGTATTGCGGATTCAACGATGTACCTACATGCACCCCTGGTATCTGTAGGGCTTTATTAGCCCAATAATTTTTAAGATAATGTAGCCTTTTCTGCTTTCGTTCTGCACCTATCATTTGATGAAATTGAATCGCCTGTCCTGTAGCCTGTTCGATATGAAAAGGTCGGGTACCTAAGTTCTCAAATTTTCTGATATCCTCACTTTCTGCATCAGGGGCTGCAAATAATGGGTATAGTTTTTTTATTTTATCTTTTTTTACGACTAATATTCCTGTACCAATAGGTGCTGACATCCATTTATGAAGACTGGTACCAAAATAATCACACCCTAGATCAGACACAGAATAATCAAGCTGACCAAAGGAATGAGCTCCATCTACGACTACTTCAATATTTTTTTTGTGTGCTTCTTGTACTATAGCCTTGACCGGCATGATTTGTCCCATCCAGTTAATGACATGAGTGACATGGATAATCTTGGTAGCCGAGGTGATGGCTTGGACGAATTTTTGAATAATGTCATTAGGGTTTTCAGTTGGAAGATTATGATCCAGCCATTTCAATGTTAAACCATCTCTCTTTTCTCTTTGCTTCCAGGCATTGATCATATTAGGATAATCTTGTTTGCTCAAGATGACTTCATCTCCTTTTTGTAGTCGGAGTCCAAATATGACGGTCTCTAAGGCTTCCGAGGCATTGCGATGGAGAGCGACTTCCTCTGGTGATACGCCGGCAATTTCAGCAAGATTTTTGCGTAAAGGCTCTCGACCTTGGTCCAAAATCCGCCACATGTAATAAGATGGCGCTTCATTGCTAAGTCGAGCATATCGCTCTACCGCATCCTGGACCATTTTTGGTGCAGGCGCTACACCGCCATTATTCAAATTAATTAAGTTGGAACTTACTGTAAAAGATAGTTGGATCATAGACCAAAAATCCTCATCGGTAGCCAATACATCAGAAGAGATATGACTGTAACTTTTGATGGGCTCCTCCATTCGATCCTGAGCAAGTCTATCTTGCCAAGGTATCATCATACCGATACCGCCAGCCAAGCCAGCTTGTTTGATAAAAGACCTTCTTGAGTTCATAGATGTAATAAAAAATCCTCACCACTGTATTGTGATGAGGATTCTAAGATAGAAAAAAATAAATTTTACTGCTTGATTATTTTGAAAAAGGCTACTTGCTGACCTTTTTGATACAGTTGAATAAAGTGTGTACCCGGATTAAACCTGGAGATATCCACTTTGAATTGATTGAGTCCTTGAGTTACTTGTAATTTTTCATTTTTCAAGATTCTTCCAGAAAGGTCCACAATCTGCATATCCAGAGCTGTAGATTTTGCAGCCTCGATTTCTACAATGGCTGTATGAGCTGATGGAACAGGGAATACTGCCATAGCAAAAGATTTAATGAAGGCATCCTTGATATCAACCGATAGGGCACGCTGGAAGATAATGGGCGAAGCAGCTCCTACTATATTCAAGCTGCCGTCTGATACAATTACTCTATTGTAAGTGGTGACACTTCCTCCTCTCGGTACCCCTGCAAGGGCCAGGGTACTGTCGATGCTACCAAACGTTATCCTGAATGTAGTGCTACTTCCTAATGCAGTGACATTGGAAAGATTAAAATCTGGAAATAATGAACTCTGAAGTTTGTAAATGATGGCGTTACCATCTGGATCAGTAGCAGTAGTCCAACTAGTAGATGCAGTAGAGTCTTTAAATCGAATATCCACTTTTATTGTATCCGTCGGACTCGGAGAAGTGATTGTAACCACTGCTGGGAAATTATTTGGATCCGGTAATAATTGACCTCTTATTTCACCTCCTGCAGATGTAGTCGTATGGATATTGACATACATGCTCCCTGCATTTAACAAAGCAAGTTGATCTGCCGTTAGCACAAAAGAATTGCTATCTGCTGCAAAGAATCCACTTTTATTATCAGCATTGGTGGCCGCTTTTAAAGGAATTAATACTCCGCCATTTGCACCATTTACACCATTGTGTATATGAGAACCTCCTCCAATATTGCGGTTGAATTCACCCGTAAGCCCGGAAAACGAACCTGTCACTGTCAATCTGGTACCTAATAATTCAGCTTTGACCGCTCCGGTACCTGCTCCACCTACTGCAGGTATTTCATTGATGCCACTTAAGCTAGAGGTAAAGTAGGCATTTGCAAGATTGAGGAATCCACCTCTGATCTCACCACCTGCTGCTTTAGTCGTATGAATATTTGAATACAATAATCTCTTTCTCAAAGAATCTATTCCACCTTCAGAAAATGTCAGCACATTGCTCGCTGGAAAATATACTCCAGCGGTACTATCAGCATTTAAGATTACAGAAAGTGCAGCTCTTATACCGCCATTGGTACCAGCTATTCCTCCATGGATATGTGATCCACCAGCAATAGCAGGATTGAATTTTCCTTCAAGACTATTAAATGAACCGTGTACAATGACGGATCTTGAATTACCTGCCGGTACTTCCGCCATCAAACCTCCAACACCTTTGGTATTAACGGCAGGGCCTTCTGAAGCCCCACTCATGACAGAATGAAAATAAGCCGCAGCTTCACCATTTAGTTGTGCTCTAATTTCCCCTCCTGGGACTCTTGAAGTATGAATATTGGCATATATCCCTCTTCTCTTCAAGGTATCGATAAGCCCATTGCTCACCGTATAGGTATTAAGAGCAGCAGGATAAATAAGACTAAGACTATCAGCCGTAGGGAAGGATACACTCAAAGCAATCGCAACTCCACCATTCGTACCTACAGGGCCTTTATGCAGATGTGATATTCCACTCCTATTGGCTTTGTCCAATAAACCTTCAGCATATCCGGTTAGCGTGAGTCGGGTACCATTGAGCTCTGCAATTACGTTTCCTTTACCTGTAGTAATAACAGGTTTGTTTTCTTGCATGCCTGAATAAAATCCAAACAAATAAAATTGACACTCGGGTAACAATTGGCCTCTAATCTCACCTCCACCAAAATTTGCACTGTGGATATTGGCGTAAAGCCTTCGTGCAAATAAATCATCCAACAATGTACCAGTCAGTTTAAATGAATTGGAATCTCCTGCAAATAGACCACTTCGTAGGCTAGCATTGTTGTCTGACCTCATAACGAGTGCTATGCCTCCATTTTGACCAGCCATACCTCTATGAATATGTGCTCCACCATTGACATTGGTGGCAAGATTACTTTCTAATCCGGCAAAACTTCCGACTACAGACAAAGTAGAGTCCACGAGATAAGCTATGAGTCCACCAGATGCCTGAGTAGTTACTGGTACCGATTCAGCAGCTCCTGAATAATTTGCTCTGAATCGAGCTATACTCATTGGAGTCATTTGTCCTCGAATTTCTCCTCCTCCGAATTGGTTGGTATGTACATTGGCATACAATTGATTTGCTTTTAAGGCTGTCAATTGTGCTGCAGTCAAAGCAAAGGTATTGTCCGTAGCTAAATATTGAGCGCTTGTACCTGAACTATCCAAAGTAGGTTTGAGTTCAAGTTGTATGCCTCCATTTTGTCCAGGGAAACCCAGGTGGATGTGACCTCCTTGGCGAATGCCAGTATTAATACCGCTGGTAAGCTCTTTTACACTTCCTGAGATGATAAGGTTCGAACCTATTAATTCACCGACTAATGAACCCCTTGCAGAAGTCATTACAACAGGCACTTCATTACTTCCTAATAAATTCGTTTGATAATAGGCATCGGATTCTGGAACTAATTGACCTCTGATTTCACCACTGGGTGACAATGTGGTATGAATATTTGCATAATAAGATCTCGAAACTAACAATGCTTTTTGATCAGCAGTCAATACAAATCTATTACTTATAGTACCGCTCTTTCTTAATGTATCTGCTGTCACAGTTAAATTTAATCGGACAGGACCACTAATACCTGCTAACCCTTGATGGAAATGTGCACCTCCATTCCAATCACCCCTGAGGTTTTTAAAACTTCCTGTGACTATTAACGTGTCATCAACTAGCAAGGCTTTTATTTCTCCTGATCCAAAAGTGACAAATGGAAATTCCTCCTGGAGACCTGAAAGTTTGGCTAGATAAGTCTGACCTACTTTTTTTTCTGCTACCTCTATGGAAGCTTTCATCCCACCTGATGCATGGGGTTCGCACACATAATATACAGTACCAGGTTTAGTCACGACAGCTAAACCTCCTCCAAATGGGATTAAAAATCCTCCGTTTGATGTAGAACCGTTAGCATCCCAAACCTGCTTGGAAACTTCAACAGCATTGTGGTTAGAGGCTATTTGAAAACTAATAGTATCTCCTACAGTAGCATTAGCGACTCTCGGTGAAAATGCAAAGCCATTGGTCACGATTACCACTCTGGTAGCATGGCCGAGTTGAAGTAATAAGCATAAGTTCAAACAAACAAAAAATATTTTTTTCATAAATACTGAGGTTTTATTAAGGTTATAACGAAGAATGGTTAAGAAAAGTCTAACAGAAAATTATTAAAAGCTAAAAAATAACGTATATGTAATATATTTAATGCGTAATTCTTTCAAAATTTGGATTTTAACATATGGAAAAAACTTTAATATTTGACCTAGGTGGGGTGCTTATTGACTGGAATCCGCGATATTTATATCAGTCAGTCTTTGATAAGGAGTCGGATATGAATTTTTTTTTAAATAATATCTGCACCAAGGACTGGAATGAATTGCAGGATGCTGGGCGATCTATAGACGAAGCAACAACTATATTATGTAATCATTTTCCAGAGCATGAAACCAACATCAAGCTCTACTATAATCAATGGGAAAGCATGCTGAAGGGATCTATCAATGAGACCGTCAAGATACTACAAGCCTTAAAAAATCAAGGGTTTCGATTGCTTGCTTTGACTAACTGGTCAGCAGAAACCTTCCCTGTGGCTTTGGAGAGATTTGACTTCCTGCATTGGTTTGAAGGTATTCTCGTTTCTGGTATAGAAAAACTCAAAAAACCTGATCCAGCCATATTTAATCTGCTCATCAAGCGATACACTTTAGATCCTGCTCAATCTATATTTATAGATGATAATATTAAAAACATTTCCGCAGCCAATTCAGTGGGCTTGGATGGTATTCATTTTAAATCTCCTTATTTATTGACTTTACAACTTGCTGAACGAGGTATTGCAATTGAGGGGGAAAGTATTACTTAGATAAGAATTGGTCTACCGCAATAGCCGCTTGTCGACCTTCTGCAATAGCCCAGACGACTAAACTTTGACCTCGACGCATATCACCCGCTGAGAAAACTTTAGGATTGGAAGATTGGTAATTTTGATCTGCCACATTACCTCTGTTATCTACTTGTAGTGCCAGGTCTTGCAACATACCTTCAAATTGCGGATGTAGATATCCCATGGCTAAGAATACCAAATCACAAGGGATATTTTTTTCAGTACCTGCTTTTTCAATCATTTTATTTTGACCACTTTCGGGATCAGTCTTCCACTCCACTTCTATCACTTGTAGCGATTGCACTTGGCCACGATCATTTGATTTAAACGCTTTGCTCAATATCGCCCATTGCCTTTCACATCCTTCCTCATGAGAGGAAGAGGTACGCAGAATCATGGGCCAGAGTGGCCATGGATTATCAATAGCTCTATCTTCGGGTGGTTTGGTGAGTAATTCTATTTGGACTACTTGTTGAGCTTCTAATCTTACACTATTGCCTACGCAGTCTGACCCTGTGTCTCCACCTCCGATGACTAAAACATTCTTTCCTTTTGGATTGATTTCGGTAGCGGGATTTATATTTAGTCCAGCATTTCGCCGATTGCATTGTTCCAAATACTCCATTGCAAAATGTATTCCTTTAAGTTCCCGCCCAGGTACAGGTAGGTCACGAGGTATAGTAGATCCTCCACATAAAACTACTGCATCATGAGTATTCACTAAAGATTTAGTATCAATGTCTTTACCCACGTAAGCTTGGGTTTTGAATATCACGCCTTCATCCTGCATGATTTTTATTCTACGATCAATCACCCATTTTTCCAACTTGAAATCAGGAATACCATAGCGAAGAAGACCGCCAATCTTGTCATTACGTTCATATACTGTGACTTCGTGTCCACTTTGATTTAATTGATCGGCACATGCCAAACCGGAGGGTCCAGAACCTATGACTGCAATTTTTTTATTCGTACGAAACGTAGGCGGATTCGAGACTGCATATCCAGCCTCATAGGCTTTCTCTATGATGGCTTTTTCTATATGTTCTATAGCTACCGGGGAAGAATGTAATCCTAATACACAACTCGCTTCGCAAGGGGCTGGACAAATGCGACCCGTGAATTCTGGAAAATTATTTGTACTCTTCAGTATAGTGTAAGCTTCTTTCCATTCTTCTCGATATACGGCATCATTAAAGTCTGGAATGACATTGCCCAGTGGACATCCGCTATGACAAAATGGTACTCCACAATCCATACATCGGGAGGCCTGATTATGAGTGAGTGTTTTGTCATAGGGTTGATAGATTTCTTTACAATCTTTTACTCGTTCCACTACAGGACGCGATGTAGGAAGGACTCTATCGTATTTTAAAAACCCTCTTGGATCTGCCATCTTTTTATTTGCTTATCGTTACCAATTCTATTTCTGCTTTCTGCTTTTGTTCCATCACCTTTTTATAATCTGTCGGCATTACCTTGACGAAATCATCTTTGAGTATATCCCAGTTTTCAAGAATCTCTAAGGCAGTGCGACTTGAAGTAAAGGTGAAGTGGTTCCTCAATAAGGCTCTGATTTCTTCGAAGTCTGCAGCAGAAGGCATTTCAAGTTCGACCATTTCTTTGTTGCATTTCTTCTCAATATCCTCCCAAGTAGTTCGCACATAGGCTATACCACCACTCATACCTGCAGCAAAGTTTTTTCCAATACTGCCTATGACGATGACTCGGCCTCCTGTCATATACTCACATCCATGATCTCCTACACCTTCCACGACTGCAGAGGCTCCTGAATTTCTAACTGCAAATCGCTCGCCAGCCATCCCTTTGATATATACTTCGCCAGAAGTAGCACCGTATAAAGCCACATTCCCAACAATGATGTTTTTGGCAGGATCAAAGGTGTTTTTTCTATCAGGACTTACTACAATGGTCGCTCCAGAAAGTCCTTTGCATAAATAATCATTAGATTCACCTTCAAGTATAAAATGTAATCCTTTAGCAGCGAATGCTCCAAAACTCTGTCCTGCAGATCCCCTGAAACGATACCTAATAGTACCGACGGGTAAACCGGCATCTTTATATCGCTTGCTGATTTCAAAAGAAAGCATTGTACCAGTAGCTCGATCCGTATTTTTAATATTAAATATACCAGTAATATGTTTTTTATGATCCAAAGCTGGCTTTGCGTGTTCTATTAATGAGCGATCCAAGATATCTTTAATACCATGATCTTGCTCTACACTTTTGAAAGTTCCAACTCCAGATTCTAATGGTTCTTGAAATAAAATAGGATTTAAATCCAAATATTGGGTTTTCCAATTTTGATTGGGTTTCCATTCTAAAAGCTCGGTGTGCCCAACCATTTCATTGATCGTACGAAATCCTAAGGTTGCCATGATTTCTCTCATTTCTTTTGCAAGGAAAGTAAAAAATGAAATGACATGTTCGGCCTTGCCATGAAATTTTTTTCTCAATTCAGGATCTTGAGTTGCAATCCCTACTGGGCAGGTATTGAGATGACATTTACGCATCAATATGCAGCCTTCTACCACTAATGCAGCTGTAGCAATGCCCCATTCTTCTGCACCCAACAAGGTCGCTACGATTAGGTCTTTACCAGTCCTTATTTGACCATCGCTTTGCAGGACGACCCTGTCTCTCAATTTGTTTTTAAGTAAAGTCTGATGTGACTCAGCCAGTCCCAACTCCCAAGGTAGGCCTGCATGTCTTATACTAGTTAAAGGAGAAGCGCCTGTACCTCCATCATGGCCGGAGATAAGAATGACATCTGCATGTGCCTTAGCTACTCCACTGGCTATGATACCTACACCTGCTTTTGAGACTAATTTGACGGATATTCTTGCATCTCGATTTGCATTTTTTAGATCAAAGATGAGTTGTGCTAAATCTTCTATAGAGTAAATATCATGATGGGGTGGTGGAGAGATTAGTCCTACACCAGGAGTGGAGTGTCTTACTTTGCCGATCCAATCATTCACTTTATATCCTGGTAGCTCACCACCTTCACCAGGTTTAGCGCCTTGAGCCATTTTGATTTGTAATTCTTCAGCTTCACTTAAATAATAACTGGTAGCGCCAAATCTTCCTGAAGCCACCTGTTTGATAGCTGACCTCATGTAATCGCCATTGGGTAATCGCTCATACCGTATCTGATCTTCGCCACCTTCGCCACTATTGCTTTTAGCTCCTATGCGATTCATAGCGATAGCGAGTGTGGTATGGGCCTCATAACTAATCGATCCAAAAGACATGGCTCCTGTGGCAAATCTTTTAAGGATATTTTCTATAGGCTCTACCTCTTCAAGGGGTATGGCGCTACCTTCTTTAAATTTAAAGAGCCCTCTTAACGTAGTTGCTTGTTTATCCTGGCGATCAATTACACTTGAATATTTCTTGAATATTTTATAATCATTTAGTTGAGTAGACATTTGAAGCAAATGAATACTTTCAGGATTAAATAAATGATGTTCTCCATCGCGCTTCCACTGATAGATACCACCATCTCTTAAGGCTTGTTTTGGTTGGATTTGATATCGTTCTTTGATTTCTCGTTGTATACCTTCGAAATCTAATCCTCCGATTCTGGATGCTGTACCTTTAAAACATTTTTCAATGACAGCACTCCCGATACCTACTGCTTCAAAGATTTGAGCCCCTTGATAAGATTGTAAAGTGGAAATACCATTTTTAGCCATGATTTTCAGTAGACTCTTTTCGAGGCCTTTTATGAATTTCTTTTCTTGATCTTTATATTCTTTTGGTAGAATAGGGCTTTCTGTTAACCACACGGACTCCATAGCAAGGTAGGGATGAATGGCGTTAGCTCCATATCCGAATAATACGGCAAAATGATGTGATTCCCAGATATCGGCCGCCTGGATGACCAGAGATGTTTTACTTCTCAGCGCTGTTTGGATTAAATGATGATGGATAGCTCCAGTCGCCATCATACTGGGAATAGCAGCCTTTCCATAAGTAATCCTTGTATCTGAAAGGATTAAGATATTATGACCGGATGCCACTAGTTTTTCAGCTTGCATGCATAAAGCATTGATAGCGGACTCTAGCGAATAGGGTCGAGAAAGTTCATAAATAGTCGACAGGGTTCCGACTTTAAAATCAACATGATTTATGGTTTGAATTTTTGCAAAATCATAGTGTGATAATACAGGATGTTCAAGATAGATGAATGCGGCCAAGTCTTCGTCTGCTTTTAGGATGTTGCCTGAAGCTCCGAGTCGACTAGTAAAGGCCATGACACTACGCTCGCGTAATGAATCAATCGGTGGATTAGTGACTTGCGCAAATAATTGTTTGAAATAATTCGCCAAGTGTTGAGGTTTGTCAGAAAGAATAGCCAATGGTGTATCCGTGCCCATAGAACCCAATGGATCACGCTCTTCTGCTACCATGGGCTGCAATATGACTTTGATATCCTCCTTAGTCATGCCGGCCCACTGCTGTCTTTCAAGTAGGGTAGGACCTGATGTAGAAACTAAATCAATTTTGTCGTCATGGGTTAAATCGGATATTTTTTTTCTTCTATTTGCCAACCATTGTCCATAAGGTTTATTTTGACAGATGATCTTCTTTACCTCTTCATCGCCAATGATACGATGTTGATCGATGTCTGCAATGAGTATCCTGCCGGGTTGAAGCCTTCCCTTCATGATTATTTTTGAAGGATCAATGTCGACTACCCCTGCTTCAGAAGCAACGACCAGTTCATTGTCATCTGTCACACTATATCGACTTGGTCGCAAGCCATTTCTGTCCAAGGTAGCTCCTACGACTATACCGTCACTAAAACACATGGAGGCTGGACCATCCCAGGGTTCCATCAGATTTTGATGGTAGGCGTAAAAATCCTTTTTAGTTTGATCCATCTGATCGTCGTGTTCCCACGCTTCAGGAATCATCATCATCAGGGAGTGAGGCACAGATCGACCACTTTGCACGAGATATTCCAATACATTGTCAAAGCTTCCACTATCTGAAAGCCCTTGCCAAGGAATTGGCTTTAAAATTTCATTGTCCTGTTCTGAAAAAATATCGGATTGCAAATGATCTTCTTTGGCTCGCCACCAGTTTAGGTTGCCCATGATGGTATTGATTTCCCCATTATGTGCAATATAACGGAAAGGTTGCGCCAATTTCCATTTCGGAACAGTATTGGTAGAAAAACGGCTGTGGATGATGGCTATAGCCGAAGTAAAATGTTCTTGTCGTAAATCAGGGAAATATTGGCGCAGCTGATAGGTTGTCAATTGGCCTTTATAGATCACAGTTTTATAAGAAGATGATGCTATATAAAAAGAGTCTTCAACTTGTGGAATAAATTTGTATACAGAGTGAATAATATATTTTCTTAGGACATATAATTGTCTTTCTAATTCTTTAGGATCTAGTTTAGATTTTGGAGCTACAAACATCTGGATCATTCTAGGCTCAGTACGCAAAGCAGATTTTCCCAAAGAGATATTATTTACAGGCACATCTCTTTTGCCGAGGATCTGAAAATTGGATTGATGAATTAGCTCTTCGGTTTGAGTAATGGTCTTATTAAAAAGTTGAGTATCACTTGGCATAAAACACATTAATACACCGTATTCGCTAAACTCCGGAAGTTTAAAACCTAATTTGATAGCTTCTTCCTTAAAAAACAAATGAGGCATCTGGACTAGTATTCCGGCCCCATCACCTGTCTCTGGCTCACAACCACAGGCACCTCGATGCTCCATGTTTTCAAGCATGGTCAGTGCCTTATCGATGACCTTATGTTGTTTGAAACCATTGAGATTGGCAAACAAGCCCACTCCACAAGAATCTTTTTCAAGTTCAGGAAGATATAAGCCATTTTGTTCGCTCTGACGCATTAAAAAATTATTTGAATGAATGTATTATTATTGTGAAGAATATAGAATTATTGCTTATAAAACTACTCGATCAATATAAAGGAGTGAAAAGATACCATCAATTAGTGGTATTGGGTTCGTTAATAAATAGAAATGTTTGTCCTAAACAAATGATTAGTCAAATTGTAGTATATTGTTAATCAGTATTTTAAAATTGAATAATTTGTTATGCCAATCGCAAAATCAGATCATCTAATAGAGCTCATTCGTTCACTTACCAAGGCTGAAAAGCGTCATTTTAAGTTGTTTAGCAGTCGACTTCAGCGGCAAGAGGGTACTCAATTCATTAAATTATTTGATATATTGGAGAAAATCAAGGAAATCGATGATGACCTTATCCGAAAAAAGTTAGGCAACATTGCCGGGGTCAAATATGCCAATCTTAAACGCAACTTGTACTCTAATGTTTTGACCAGTTTACGACTAGTACACGCTAGTAAAAAGGTAGACTTAGAAATCCGAGAACAAATCGATTATTCACGCATTTTATATGGAAAAGGTCTGTACCTACAAAGTTTGAGATTGTTAGAAAGAATTAAAGCGGTGGCTTCTAACCACAATCAGGAAATCTTGCTCTTGGAAATCATTGAATTTGAAAAACTGATAGAATCACGCCATATCACTCGCTCCCATAAAGACAGAACCAATCAACTTTCTGAAGAGTCTGGCAGGTTGACTGAAATAATATCTAACGCAGTGAAATTATCCAATCTCAAACTTCTGATGTATGGAAAATATGTGCAGATGGGACATGTGCGTAGTGTAAAAGATGAGAAGATTATACAACAGTTTTTTAAAGCCAATTTGCCCAAAACTCCACCGACACGGCTCAATACCATCGATCTTATCAGCTATCATCAATGTCAGGTCTGGTATTATTTCATCCTACTAGACTTCAATCAATGTCTAGAACATGCCACGAAGTGGAAAGAGCTGTTTGAAGCCAAATTGTTTTTAATTGATCGGGATCCGGATTCTTATATGCATGCTATGCATTATGTGCTCACCTGCAGCTACAATTTGAAGCAGTATAGTGTGTTCTTAAAAACTTTACGAGATCTGGAAAAATATCGGGAGATCAATTACAATCGATTCAATGAAAATTCGAAGATTCTATCTTTTGTATATGTCCATACTTCAAGGTTTCATATGTATTTTCTAGAAGGGCGATTCAAAGAAGGCATGGAGATCGTGCCTAAAACCTTAAAACGATTGGAAAAGTATTCTGAGAAATTGGATGAGCATAGAGTGCTGGTGTTTTATTTTAAAATTGCATGGATGTATATAGGTGTAGGCGATCATAGATCAGCCAGCACCTTCCTTGATAAAATTATCGATCTCAAATCGATAGCATTGAGGGAAGACCTCCAGGGCTATGCCCGATTACTTAATCTTGTCGCACATTATGAAATGGGCAACAAAGGATTGCTATCTTATCTCGTTAGGTCTAGCAATTATTTTTTAAAGAAAATGCATGATTTGAATAAAGTACAAAAAGCAATCCTTCATTTTTTTAACCGATTAATGAATGCAGATAGTGCTAAGGAAAAAGAGTTGTTCCATGCATTTTTGCCAGAATTGCAGGCGCTCAGTAGGGATCATTATGAGCAACAGGCATTCATCTATTTTGATATTATCAGTTGGGTTAAAAGTAAAGTGCATGGAATTCCTTTGTCTCAAGTGATAGCACAATCTTTTCAAGAGATCAAAAACAAATAAATCATACATGGAAAACCAAAAAGCAACCTTGCAGCGGTCATTAGGATTGTTGTCTTGTGTAGTGTTAGTCATTAGTGCCATCATTGGATCAGGAGTATTTAAAAAAGTAGCTCCGATGTCAGAATCCTTGCAAATGCCATCGTACGTGTTATTAGCTTGGGTACTAGCGGGTACAATTAGTCTGTTTGGCGCTTTGAGCAATGCCGAGATCGCCGGTATGTTTGCGGACAGTGGCGGGGAATATGCTTATTTCAAAAAAATATATAACCCGTTTTTTGCTTTTTTATATGGGTGGGGTTGTTTTACCGCTATACGATCAGCGTCTATAGCTTCGATAGCTTATGTATTCGCAGAATCATTAAATCATTTGATTAAATTGCCTTCTATCGGAAATGCTGATTTTACGTGGATAGGATTACATGTATTGGACAATCTCACTGTAAAATTTATTGCTGCTGCATTGATTATAAGCTTGACATTCATCAACTTTAAAGGGTTAAAATTAGGTGAAAACGTGTCGAGGACTTTGACTTTTACTCTGCTGGCATGTTTGATATTTTTAATTGTTACTGGATTATTTAGCGCTCATGGTTCTTGGGCCAATGTGACGGCATCATCATCGTCTTTTATTCCACAATCTTTTTTTTCAGGAGGATTCCTGGCCTTGCTTTTCACTGCAATGTTAGGCGCTTTCTGGGCATATGAAGGCTGGAATAATATCGGATATATAGGAGGAGAAATAAAGAATCCACAACGTAATATTCCTTTGTCCTTATTGATCGGAACTCTTGTGGTCATAGGCATTTATCTTTCTATTAACCTGGTCTATCATTATATTTCACCGATTGATGATATCATCGCTCGTAAAGTTACAGGATCTGGAATAGCAGCAGTGGATATCGTAGGTATTTATCTGGGTAAGGCAGGTGGATTATTTGTTTCTTGCCTGATCCTGGTGACTACATTAAATGCAACCAATGCAACTATTCTAATGGCATCGAGGATCTACTATGCCATGGCCAAAGATGGCCTGTTTTTTAATAATGCTGATTTTGTTCATCCTATTCACAAGACACCTTCGTATTCATTATGGATGCAATGTTTTTGGTCAGTGATTTTATTGTTTTCCGGTAGCTTTGACCAATTGACAGATATGTTAATTTTTGCTTCTTTTTTATTTTATGGAGCTACTGCACTGGGTGTATTTATTATGCGTAAGAAAGCGCCTGAATTAAACAGACCCTATAAAGTAATAGGATATCCTTTCGTGCCGGCCATTTTTGTACTTTTTTGTTTAGGCTTATTCATATATACTCCATCTCAAAGACCGATGGAGGCCTTGATCGGTATAGGGCTCATATTAACCGGAGTCCCATTTTATTATTGGTGGAAGAAAAAGAATAATTTGACAACTGATAAAACATAGTAATGAAAAAAATAGCGATTATAGGGGGTGGCAATCTCGGTACTGCCATAGCAGAAGGCTTACTGGCCAGTGAATTCATCAAAGCTAAAGACCTAATCATCACCCGACGAAACCCAAACGCTTTGCAGTCCATGAAAGATCAAGGGGTGTCCGTTATCACCGATAATGCCCAAGCGATTAAAAATTCTGAAGTAATTATTTTGGCTTTAAAGCCTTATCAATTATTATCAGTGCTTAAATCTGTTGATAAATCTTTTAATCCTAATAAACATCTATTGATCTCTGTAGTCACAGGCGTGGAGATCAAATCAATGCGTGAAGTGATTAAAAAGAAAGTCTCTATCGTCCGGGCAATGCCTAATACCGCAATAGCTATCCGGGAAAGTATGACTTGCATTTGCGGTGATGGAACCACATCAGAGCAAATAAAATTCACTAAAGACTTATTTGAGAAATTGGGTAAAGTGGTCATTATCGATGAGGCCTTAATGGAGGCAGCGACTGCTTTGGGAGCATGTGGAACGGCATATGCTATGCGATATATTCGTGCTAATATTCAGGCTGGGATTGAAATTGGATTTAGTTCAGTAGTTGCAAGTTTGATAGCCGAACAAACTGTGAAGGGAGCTGCAGAATTATTATTGACCAGGGATACTCACCCAGAAGCGGAGATTGATAAAGTGACGACTCCTAAAGGATGCACCATAGCAGGCTTGAATGAAATGGAGCATCAAGGCTTTAGTTCCTCATTGATACGAGGAGTGGTAGCAAGCTACAAGGCCATAGCTAAAAATTGAAATGTGCCAAAATGGTAGAAGAGAATTGAATACGCTTTCACCCGATATTTAACTTACTTTTTTTGTAACCATATAGAAAGTAGATAACGATACCTACTGCAAACCAAATAAAAAACCAAATCCAATTGGAGCCAGACATACCAGTCAGGAGATATAAACAAGACACCATACCCAACAAGGGAATGAGTGAAAAGTTTTTTATAAAACTGTAAATACACAAAATCAAACACAGCAACCAAAATACTATGGTTGCAATTTTGATAGCAGAAGTCTGGAAATTATAATCACTGGCATCCGGGGCACTGCTATGATTGATGAAATCTCCATTAAAGAGTTCTCTAAAATAGGATCCATTCCTCCAACTTAATAAACAGATGATGCCGATCATCATTGCGCTAAAAATCCATTTACTATTGATATAGGGCAAATGAAATCTACCAGCTATTTTTTCTTTAGCAGGTAGTAACAAAACTCCACCACAGACCAGCACAAAAGCAAACAAAGTCCCAATACTCGTAAAATCCAGAACAAATGTTTTGTCAGTAAAAAATATAGGGATTCCTACGACCAGCCCTGTCACTATAGTTGCAAAAGATGGAGTACGATATATAGGGTGAATTTTTTGAAATGCAGGCGGTAACAATCCATCACGACTCATACTCATCCAGATTCTGGGTTGACCCATTTGGAATACCAAAAGCACACTTGTCATGGCTATGACAGCACAAAATGCGACTAAAATCACCATCCAGCTTATATCTAAGTTAGATTCTTCAAATATGAAAGCTAATGGGTCGCCGATACCCTCAAATTTGGAATACACAACCGCCCCAGTGAGAATAAAACTTAAAATAATGTATACTATAGTGCAAATGATGAGTGACCATATCATTCCTTTAGGCAAGTCTTTTTGAGGGTTTTTACTTTCTTCAGCCAATACACTCACAGCATCAAATCCTATATATGCAAAAAACACTCCGCTCACAGCAGCCATCACTCCTCCAAATCCATTGGGCATAAAGGATCGCACACCTGTCGGATTAGTTGGCAACCAATTATGAAATAAATCACGAGAAAAAATAAGAGCTCCACCAACCAATATGACTAAGGCAACTACAGCTAGCTTTAATATCACCATTGCATTACTAAAATTTCTACTTTCCTTTACTCCGCGATAAACCAAATAGGTTATAGCAATATTGATCAAAAAAGCAGGCAGATCCATAATCAAGCGTACACTTCCGATCAATGGTGCAGTGTTCCAAGCCGCAACAAGGTCCGACACTGTACTACCCGCCAACATTGCTTTTGATGCTTCCTTATAGCTGCAAGTGAGATATGCAGGTATATGAACATTAAGTTTTTCCATCAACGTAGAGAAATAATCACTCCACGAAAAAGATACATAAATATTGCCTATAGAATATTCCATCAATAAAGCCCAACCAATGATCCAAGCCATCAACTCACCTAACGATGCATATGCATAAGTATAAGCGCTTCCGGCGACCGGGACACGACTTGCAAACTCTGCATAACAAAAGGCTGTAAATCCACAGGCGATACCACAGATGACAAATAAGATGGCAACTCCAGGTCCACCGGAAAACACAGCGCCTCCAAGACTACTAAAACTGCCTGCTCCAATGATGGCTGCAATCCCAAAAAAAGTAAGATCCCTTGCAGTCAATATTTTTTTTAATCCGGTACCTTGGTGTTCAGCTTCTTGCTGAGAGGCGGCAGTAGATAATATAGAATCAATCGATTTTTTGCGAAAAAGAGACTTTAACATCAGTAAGTTGGTTTATCAAATTTTTAGACAGTTAAACCTACTGAATAATTTTGATTTTTCAACCAAGATGCTATCGGGACTATAAATATTATTGCAGTATTGAATGATTGACTATCTGCTCCAGGGAGGCGCTACGCCAATAGACCTGGCATAAGCTATTTGCTGGCCTTTATGTTCCCCAGAGTGATCGATCAACAGATACAGAGCTGCATGCTTAGTCATCTCTGCAAATGGAAATTTGACTTTTTCCTTTAATTGATTGTCTTTTATCGATAATAAATGATTAAAAACAAATTGGAAGGAGGTGTGTACTGTTTCTATGATTTTTTCCTTCCCTTTGATACTTTCCATGGCCATAAGATCAATCTCCGAAGGCGGAGCAATACCTAAGTTCATCATGATAAAGTAATTAGATGCAGCAATATGTAAAAAGACTGATCCTACATCTCTTACTCCTTGTGCTGGACGCCAATGGTATTGATCTTCAGGGATCTCTTTGGCTAGGTTGATGATAGCAGCTTCGTTCTGTATCAAAAATCGAATTGCCTCTTTTTGAGCAGCTTGTTTTTGTGCGAAAGCAAAAACTAGAGTAATTGAACAAATCAAAGACAGGAAAAACTTAGACATAGATGAAAATTAAAAATTAAGCTGTAAAGATAATGTCAAAATTTGAATAGATTTTCAAACCCCGTAGCTATGCCGAATCGAATTGCAAAATCATGATACTTGGCATTTTTCCAGGAAGTCACGGCTTCTATGCGTAAAAATCGAAATAAATAATTTATACTATATCCTAGCTCTCCATACATAGGATTTTGTTTGGTACTCAAAGCATTCAAGATGATATTTTCACGAATACCTTTTCTTCGCACCCAGGGTGATGTAGTAAATAAAAATCTTCGAAACTGATAATTGCTTAATAAAGATGCATAATGTCGATCAGTACTGTATTGAAAATAATCGAGCATCCTAAAATATTTATTAGGATCTGTTGGTGAGAAAATATATTGATTACCTGGAAAGTGTACAAAATCATGAAAAAAAGTAGGTCGATGACCAGAAGGAATATATCCTCCAGACAAGGTATAATCAAAGTCATCTCCAGCACCTATGTGGATATGATGTATTATTCCAAGACTGAGCTTATCAAATTGACTGGAACCTAAATCCCATCCTCTGCTATATTGTATAGTAAAAACAGGGGACATGGATCGATCTTCAGTTTTATATCCATTTTGAGCTTTAATGGTGTAGAATGGAGTCCACTTTACTTCGAAATTTGAGATGAAAGCCTTGTTTGAATTTACATTTACAGGATCATCATCCAGCAACTCAGGGGTATTAGATGAATAATCTTTTTGCTTATAAAAATAACTATGGTTGGTCGTATTGGCAAGTTCATGACGGTCCGCCCATTCTAGTGATGCTGTGACATGAGTTGATTTATTTGCCTTTATAGTAAATGCTGTGCGAAAGAAATTCTTATCGTATAATTTTAAATAATTTTTCTTAAATAGTAATGAATGAGTCGTGTTTAAAATGGAATTAATAGGAAGCTGTTTGTTAAACGATTCTGCATACTGTCCTCCTGCAACACGCCAAGACCAGGGATGTTTAAATTGTTTAGTTTCATTTCTAAAAAGTGTTCCTGTCACTTGATAATTTAAGTCCTTTCGTGAAAAGGCATATAGTATATCCGGTTGGAGTTTCCATTGTATCGGTTTCGTTTTGCTTGCACGGTTTCCAAATTCTGAGATTAAAGCAACTCTGTAACCATCGACCGTATTAAAATTAAGGGTGGTTAAAGTTGGATATATTTTAAAATAATTCTGCTTATCATTAAAATTATAAGATCCACCCGTGATAAGATGTTGTAGCTTGAATCCTTTGTTTACTTTATTTATCGTCATATCAGTTCCTCCAGATCCTATATTAATAGTAAGGGATGATGAGTCTTTTTTGGATTCTTTTTTCTTTTGGTCTGCAGCGGCTTGTTTTTTAACTACGCTATCCAATCTGGAATATCCTTTGATTTCATGACTAGTTAATGGGACAGGCCTTACTTCTGTCCAATAAACAGAATCCCTACGATTGGCCAACGAGTCAATGACTTGTTGGCTTTCATGAAACACAGTAGCGGTATCACGATTTGGTAGTTTTTCCTTCTCTTGTTTATCATACTCCTTCATCATTTTACGGAGTTGTTTTGCACTTAGTTCTTGGCCGGGATTCAAGCTTTTTAAATTAAAGGGATCAGCATTTTTTTGTATCACCGCGTTAGCAGCCAATGATTCTTCTTTGTTCAATTTGTCATCCAAGACGACGATAGGCAATTGAACATCAGGATTGAGTGTGATCTTATAATCTGATACGTGTGCCAGATATTTATAAGAAAACCCAAATCCAAAAACATCCCCTTTGACATCATAAATTTGATCGATAGGCATCCACACATCGGTTTGAACAGGAGAAAAAACCTGTTTGATACTAAATTGGATTCCCCAAATAGAGGTGATGAGGTCCAGACTATGAATACTCCATACCTGGTCGGTGATATAAAGCAAGCCTTCAAAGACTTGGTCACCTCGACCCCGTGGTGTCACTTTAATCTTATTGATGACAGCTCCGTGATCTTCAATGTAACCAAGGTATTCGAATTTATAAATCTGAAAAGCATTAGGAGCCAATGGAGAGACAGACCCTGACACTTTAGGATCGTAAAAACTGCTATAAACAAAACTCATCGGACTGGTATTATTATCCTCTCCAGTCGCGCGCATCGATATGACTGTATCCTTATACTGACCAGGTCGCTTGTAATTAAGCCTGGACACGGATTCTTGAGTAAAAGCTACGGTAGAGTCAATCCCTTCTTTAGCTAGTTCTTTTTTAATTTTATTTTTAAATAAAAAGGGCACTTTGAGAATTCTCCCACTTCCTTTGATATATACCCGTGCTTTATAAGCGTTGATTTGATTGGCATGGTAGGATGCTTTTCCGATGGCTCGACGCATTATGGTGTAGGCAGGATCTTCTTTTTGTCCGTCAATCACCACGGTAGGTAATGAAAGTGATTCCTGCGTCATCCTGAAATTTAAAGTAAGAACACTAGATCCTAACGTAATAGTTGTATCAATAGTCCTAAAACCCACATATTGTATTCTGATCTTGGAATTACCGTCTTCGAGCTGTAATTGATAATAACCCTCTTGGTTGGAAACAGCTCCTAGTTCAGAGTTTCGGACCATAATAGATGCATAAGGCAATGGCTCACCTTGAATATCTATTATGCGTCCCTTTAATGTCTGTGAAAATGAAGTAATATATATTGCTGAGAAAAAAATAAAGGACAATCCAAAGCGGGACAAGATCATATTTAAAATTTATTCGAAACTATGAGCTTTAAGACTATTCCAGCTGGTAATTCGACCAAATCAGCTTCTAGAATAGACAAATGTTCATATTCGTCGATACCACCCTCAGTTACATACTATCCTGGCATACATAAAACGTTTAATTTCGTGTATGCATTTTAGGATCTATTGGTTAAGCTTATTAATATTATTCCAAAGTTTGGGATTTGCACAGCGATTTAATACCTTATCACCTGAAGTCAGAGTAGGGAATAGGACGGTGCTTTATCCATGGACTGGAGGGTTCAATACACCTCAGATCTTGAATGTAGATTTTAACCAAGATGAAAAACAGGATGTAATAGTATTTGATAGAAGTGGAGGGGTGTGGATGCCTTTTATTTGGGATGGTAGCTTAATTTATTCACCCAAAGACAAGTTCAGATTCCCAAAGATCAAAGAGTGGGCCTCGATGAAAGACTATAATGGAGATGGCCATGCTGATATATTTGCCTATTCTTCCACTCCAGGCCTTGCAGGCATAGAAGTATACGATGCTGTTGGAGGAACTACAGGCTTGAGTTTTGTAAAACATATTTTTCAAGGAGATCGGGCGAATATTTTATTTTATACCTCTGGAACTAGTAGGCTCAATGCTTATGTAAGTAGTATAGATTACCCTGCGATTGAAGATATCGATCGAGATGGAGATGTAGATATACTCAGTTATGAACCCGGTGGTAGTCAAATCATATGGTATAAAAACCTGCAGGCAGATAAAAAATTACCGCGACAATCTTTTGATTTGGTGATAGGCGATTTCTGTTTTGGAAAGATACTTGAAGATGGACTTTCGGAAAAAATAACCTTAAGCAAAACTAAAGATAAATGTGCCTCTGGTTTGGCTTCTGGAATAGAAGTTCGACATGCAGGGTCTACACTTTTGGCTTTTGATCGCGACGGGGATCGCGATTATGATTTGATGGTTGGCGATATTTCTTCTTCAGGTTTGATCTATTTAAGAAATGGAGGTGATACACTTATGGCATATATGGATGACCAAGAGATCAAATTTCCTACTAATTCGGTTGCCGTTGATCTTCCTTATTTTGTGACTCCATTCGTAGCAGATGTCAATAATGACGGAATAAAAGAATTTTTTGCTGGTTCCAATTTTCAATTTGGCTCAGATAATTTTCACTGTTTATGGCGTTATGATAGGGTACCTAGCAATCCTCAGAATTATAAATATAATACCAATGTATTCTTAGTAGATCAGACGATAGATTTTGGAGAAAATACTTATCCGACACTTGCAGATGTGACAGGAGATGGATTACTCGATATCGTAGTAGGAACCGGTGGCTTTTTTGACCGGAGTGGGATACATGATGCTTCAATTGTTTTATTCAAAAATATAGGTACTGGTAGAAAACCGGCATTTCAACTCATTGATAGTAATTGGTTAGACTTTAAAAGATTTAATGGAGAGACCAATAGTTTTGCTCCGGCTTTTGGTGATATGGACGGAGATGGAGACCTAGATTTAGTGGTGGGAGAACTGCTTGGACATCTATACGGTGTTGAAAATATTGGAGGTAAGAACAAACCTATGACTTTTGGTCCTATACGAACCGAATACAGCAAAATTGACATCGGACAATATGCTGCTCCTCAATTGGAAGACCTGGACCTTGACGGATTGATAGATCTGATCGTCGGTGAACGCGATGGGGTAATCAATTTTTTTAAGAATACAGGTACCGTAAATGCACCGTTATTTTCATCTTCTCCTACTATAGGCAATTTAGGCGCTATTGATACTAGAGTAACTGGTTTTGCGACGGGAAATGCAACTCCTTTTTTTATTAAAAGTCAAAAAAATCGACTACTTGCCGTAGGCACTAGTGGCAAAGACTTACTGCTTTATGATCAACCTTCAGCGAGTGCCATTGCTTTCAAGTTATCTGCTGAAAATTGGGGCGCTATCCATGAAGGGGATGAATCTCACCCAGCGATAGCCGATATAGATCAGGATGGTTCCTTGGATGTATTGGTGGGTAATCAGCGTGGGGGATTGGCTTGGTACCAGACTGATCTTCCAAGTGATTTTAGTACTTTGGTTAAAGTAGAATATTCTAGACTTAACTTGAGAATTTTTCCTAATCCTTCCTCAGATTATTGTTTGATTTCTACAGCAGGAATCATTCCAAGAGGAGAATTGAGGGTCTATGACCTGAGTGGTAAACTGATGAGTACTCAGCCATTTTCTGGCAAAAGTCAGTCTGTAGATCTGACTGCCCTTGCGTCGGGCGTATATCACCTCATATTAAGTACGGTCCATAAAAAATATCATCAGAAACTGATCGTTCAACATTGATCCTCGTCATTTACTTGAACCTAATAGAGACCAAAATCAGACTGATCAAAGAAAATAAAAATCCCAGGATAGATAAAATAAAAGTAATCCAGTAGGTTTTGATCCTTTACTGGGTAAATCGAAGTCGGGCTACTGTCAATTCATCTTCTAGATTATTTTCTTACTGAGCATCTTTATCTCTGGATACTTTAAACTTTTTTTCATTTTGTTTGAGATATTCAAGAAAGCCTCCCTGTCACATCCAGAATTTACCATAGTTAGTAATTTCTATCACTGTTTTCTTATCGTCAATATACTTTGTCAGTTTTTCATCGATGAGTTCATCCGCATAGATTTTGCATGCCTTCAGGTGACTTTCTTCTTTTTTAAAGAGTTCAAAGCAAATGTCATATAAGGCTATTTTTTCAGTTTTGTATGCTGCTTCAAGTACTTTAGAGATGGCTTCTTCACGAATCATAAATGTTTAATACTAGTTTTTTGAGAATAAAAATTCAATAGCATTACGGCCTACCACTCCCATAGAAAGACTGAATGGGGTTACGTAAAGCGCGATATGTTGTTGTACGATATGGGCTTCCATTTCTTGAGCATGTTGGAGGATATAAGGTTGAGATATCTTTGGGTGGTCAAAAGCGTATTGTACACTGCTGTGTATACATTCATTAAGTTGAAGTTTTATTTCAGCAGGAATATTTTTTCTGCATACCAATATACCTAGTGGAATGGGGAGGTCATAAGCTTCTTCCCATTTCGACCCCAGATCAGCAATTAGATGCAGACCTCTTTTTTCATAGGTAAATCTCCCTTCATGTATCAATACCCCCATATCTACTTCGCCACTTAAAATTGCAGATTCTATTTCAGTAAAGATTTTAAAACGCTTTTCTTTATTTTTTTTGAAAAAATGATTGAACAA
>JAYSTG010000189.1:0-1862 GCA_043719965.1 Saprospiraceae bacterium
TGCACATATTCCCTGACTGCTTGATGCATGGTAAAATCGAGGTTCCGTGGATTTTTAACTTTGGGTATTCGGCATAAAGTATCGATAGGATCTCCTTCACGCTCACAGGCTGTGATACTATATTCTTTATCCATTTCAATGGGTTGATCACCTATCGTGATTTTTTGAACTCTTCGGCCCATATCCTCAAATACTTTAAACTCCATTTTCAAACCTTTTATTTTTACGACCCATCCACCAAATCGTTTTGAAGCTTCTTTTGCAAATACATTTTGTAATTCTTTTTCCAACCATTCTTTGATCTGTAGCCCGGTCACCCATCCTGTGCGCACAATAGCATCTACAGGAAGCATATCCACTATATAACCTTCGGTAACAGGGACCAATCCGGTATGATCTGCGGTCCTGGGTGGACAAAAACGAAATCCATTAGATACTACGATATCTGTTTTTGCTTTTAACATCATAGCGTCAATGATCATGGTATCTATAGTATTTTCCACGACAAAATAACGATACAGTGGTATTTTGGAATATCCATGAATAATGTTTGATTTAGAGACATAGGGCGCTTCCAATTTTTTAATCAAGGAAGACATAGCCATATCTGCTTTGTACTGATTAGGTTTTACTTCCAACAATTCATAATGTTCGTTTACAATTTTTCCATCGCTTATCGTCAGATCCAATTTGCCCACGAAAGAACCAAAAGCCCCTGGCTCGACCACCTTTGCATATTTTCCCACTATCGGTTTGCGCACTCGCTCATGAGTATCACCACCGAATATGTAATTTACACCTTCACACTCTTTTAGATTGGCAAGATGGATTTGTTGCGAAAGTCCGAGATGGGCAAGAATAATAATAAAATCACATTGCTCTTGTTTTTTCAAGACCTCTACATAATACTTTAAATTTTCTTCGGGTTTGGTATAGATAATGCCTTTACTATACAAGGGTGACTGTCGAATAGGTACCAAATGATCTGTGTACCCCAGAAAACCAATTTTCACTCCTGCACAAGACCAGGTTTGATACGCTGGAAATATTAATTCACCTTTTTGTCCATTACCAAGGTCATGATACATGTTGGCACATACTTTGGGTGCATCTAATCCACCCAGCAGTGCTTGCATTCTCTCTTTATAGTATACTACCTCCCAATTACCCGGCAGATAAAGGTCATATCCCAATCGATTTAATATTTCATTATAGGCGCCACCCTTGGTCTCTATGGACAACATACTCCCCTGGAACATGTCACCAGTATCGACAATAAAAGTATTTGGATTGGCTTTACGGTAGGTGTTGAATAAACTGGCTATGTGTGCATAGCCTGCAGTCTTCCTGAATGTAATCTTTTCATTTTCCCAAAATAATTCATCATGAGGATGAATTTGACAATGTACATCCGTCGTCTGTAGAAGGGTTATCTTTTTTGTTTTAGAAGTATTGGATTCAGCCATAATAATTCGGTCTGACGCTATACTTGAGCCGACCTTTAAAGGATCTATGACAGCTACTCCAAGACTGCCCAAGGTCATGGATTGTAAAAATTTCCTTCTTTTGTTCATTTGGTTTTACTATTTTGAAAATCTATTATTGGTAGAAAAGGGCCATACTTATGTTGATGTTCTGGAAAAGAATCTGCAAATGGTCCAAATGGATGATCATAAGTTTTTTTTGAAATCAAAGGCCAATCCACAGCTAAAAATTTATGTTTTGGTCTAGGTTGAGAGTTGACGAAAGCAGCCAGGTCCCAAGACTCTTCATCGGTCAATTGAGGGTTGTCTGCTGTTGCCCCAAAAGGCATATTAGTTTTGATATATCCTGCAAAAGATGAAAGTCGATACAACCCTGCG
>JAYSTG010000190.1:0-13717 GCA_043719965.1 Saprospiraceae bacterium
TTTTATTTTACCTGCTATCGGAAATACCGTAAGCGTATAGTCGCCACTAAATTCCTTTTTGGTAGGCACCACCAGCAGGTCTTTTGGCACGATGTCTAATCCATAGGCACTGGATAATATTTCACTTAACTTTATTTGTAGCCGTTCTTTGATCATAAAAAAGGAATACAAAGGTACAATGTGCTACCCAATTTATAGGTTTACCCCGTAATACTCGAATGATAAAAAATATGTACGGCAGAAAATTCGATTCGTATCGAATTTTCTGGATTTATTCAGACGCATCCACCTTCCATTTAAAAAAGGAAAACAAAGTAGAGCCATACTTTCGAATCTCGACAAAATGCTTATACTTTGAAAATTCATATTTGAAATTATGCTCTAAAATAAAAAGACCATCTGGGGTCAAAAGCTTATTGGCAAAGATCAATTGAGGAAGTTGGCCTAGTTCTTTAAGCGGATAGGGAGGGCCTGCAAAAATATAATTGAATGGTGGATGCCCTCTTTGGATATACTTTAATACATCATCTGATGTGATATGAATACGAGACTCGATATCCCATTCTTTAGCCTTCAATCTGACGAAATCAATACATCCTTTGAAATTATCCACGTAGGTGACATCTTCACAGCCGCGGCTGATCAGCTCAAAACTATGGCTTCCACTTCCTCCAAAAAGATCCAATGCATGTAAGGATTCAAAATCGATTCGATTATGAAGTATATTGAATAGACCTTCTCGTGAAAAATCCGTTGTAGGCCTCGTAGGCCAGGATCTTGCAGGAGGATCTAGCCTTCTACCTTTCAACTCACCGGCTATAATGCGCATGACTGCTGGACTATTTGATGTAGTAATTTCATGGGTTCAGTTTGCGCTACTTTCACAGATGCTATGAATTTATATAAGATTTGAAGATGAAAGGGGTCGGATTCATTCGTCCATAGGGTCATTTTATCCAATGCTGCAGTATAAGGTTCTAAAATTTTCAAAATAATATAACTGCTATCATCTGGTGAGACTGCTTTAATCATTTTGGCCGCTTGCAATTTACCTTCAATTTTTAAAAATAAATGTAGGGTATCGTGCAGCCTATAGACCCAAAAGGCTGTAGGGTGTTTATTAAAAAAATCTTCATTATAGGAAGCTAGACAACTCATCCAATGTCTAAATGAAGCACCATTTAGTTGGTGCAGCGCATTGGGTATGTAATAAGCACATTTTATATAAGTGTGCCTCCAGGTATCTACTCTATATCGGTCTATATTAGCAGTGAGGTAAGGATTAGACATTTCAAGAATGAGCGGAAGCATACCGTCTTCATACATCAATTCTGGTACGATTTGAAAAGGAGTGTTGACGATAACCCTGGAGTTACTTAATTCATTTGCATAATGCTTCAAGTCCAATATTGAAAAAGGCTTTACTTGATCCTGATGGGGATCGAAGGTATAATAGGTGTCTTCAAATACGATCAAAGTCATCTGATCTGTGTCTTTTTCTATAGTCCTTTTCACTTTTTCATCATTACTCAGATACTACTTTACCTTTTTCAACAAAAAAGAAGGAGTTTGCATTTTCATAGGTCATTACTGTCAAGATCGTGCCAAATATTGTAAGGAGTGTTGCAAATTTACTATTTATAGCCTATTTAAATGAGTTGGCACGGCAATAGAGGGCAGCTTCGGTCATAAAATATATATTTTTGTGCTCATATTGACCAACATACTTGCCATAGAATCTAGTTGTGACGAAACTTCGGTCGCTATCATTCAGGATGGTCATGTGCTAAGCAATCCTATCGCGAATCAAACCATCCATGCTGCTTATGGGGGAGTCGTGCCAGAACTTGCTTCGAGATCACATCAAGAAAATATAGTCCCGGTCACTCAGGCGGCATTAGATAAAGCTGGAATGACCCTTCAAGATTTAGATGCCATAGCAGTGACCATTGGTCCTGGTCTTATGGGAGCCTTGCTAGTGGGTGTTAGTTTTGCCAAAAGTCTTGCTTACAGTCTTAGTATTCCTCTATTGGGGGTCAATCATATGCAAGCTCATATTTTGGCGCATTTTGCTGAGCCTCCCTACCCTACATTTCCTTTTTTATGCCTTACTGTCTCAGGCGGACACACGCAATTGGTTTTGGTACGGGATTACCTGGATATGGAAATCATAGGTCAAACACTGGATGATGCAGTAGGCGAAGCCTTTGATAAAGGCGGAAAAGTATTCGGATTAGGCTACCCTGCTGGCCCATTGATCGATAAATTTGCAACAGGTCAAGTTCCATCCATCCGCTTTCCTGATCCTCAGATACCTGGTTTAAACTTTAGTTTTAGCGGCATCAAAACAGCTGTTTTGTATCATGTTCAAAGGCAAATGAACATAGATCCGGATTATATCAAAAATAATTTAGGCACGCTTTGTGCATCCTTACAAGATACCCTCATACGAGTTTTAATTAAAAAATTAATACAAGCCGCGCAAGAATATAAAGTAACTGAAATAGCTATTGCCGGAGGCGTATCAGCAAATAGTGGGCTACGAAAAGCAGTACTGGAAATCGGAGCAAAATATCATTGGAATACATATATTCCCAAAATGGAGTATTGTACGGACAATGCTGCCATGATAGGCATTGCTGGATACTATAAATATCTAAAACGTGATTTTAGTTCCCTGTCCATCACTCCTCAACCTCGTCTACCATTCTAGACAAAAAAATTAAAGAAAAACTATTAACATAGCCAACCCCAAACCAAGGGCTATACTGATCAATTTTCTCCTCTGAATCCCATGATGGTGAAGATTCTCAGATTCAAAAAGTATAGTGATGGCCACATGCAATAGTGATCCTCCTGCAAACCCAAGTACCCATGAAATGTGATTTAATAAAGCTGGAATGTATTGGATACAAATCATACCTATGGGGGTAATTAATGAAAATATCACCAGATAAAACCATAATTTATTCTTGTTAAAACCAAGCATGCCTAGTACTATAAATAAAGTAAAGCCTTCTGCTATTTTATGCAAAAGAATACCTAGATAAATGCTGTGTTGATGGGATCCTGCCATCACATTTGATTCAATACCTATAAACGGTAATCCATCCAATAAGGCATGCAATCCCAACCCCGCAAATAAAGAAATGGCCATCCCCTTGTGCGGTGTAGCAGGCAGATGCAGATGTCCATGTTCTATCCCCCTGGTCCAAAAGTCCATGCCGATCTGAAGAAAAAATCCTCCCAAAAAAAAGATACCTGTGATATGATTATGTGATGAAAATATCGTTGGCATTAGTTCTAATATAAGTATGCCAAATAAGTAAGCTCCACTGAGAGAAAGTAAGTCTTGAAGTATCCCTTTTCGTTGATCAGAAATAATAAAAGTAGCCAGCCCTGCTCCGACTAATAACAGCACCGCACAGATTAAAGCATATTGTAATATACTCATTGAGCAGGGTGAAATCTTTGGTACGACAAATAGGTGAGCCAACCCACTAAACAACCGATCAAACTACCTACCAAAACATCCAACGGAAAATGCACTCCTACGTACACCTGGGCATATGCTATGCATCCGGCCCAAATCAAAAACAGGTACCTAACCCTCCCTAGAAATGAAGCTCCAGCCAAGATAATGAATATAGAAATACTAAAATGATTGGTTGCATGGGATGAAGTAAAACTATACCCATTGCCGCAATGAACTAATACTCTACGATGATTTTCCAAGGTTACTTGATTGCATGGTCTTAATCGTTTCACATTTTTTTTAATCAAATCACTACTGATCCAATTTGAAGCAACTACAGTGACGATTATCATCAAAATAAAATATAGCCCTCGCTTCTTAAAATTAAAAATCAAATAACTGATTAGAAAGGTATAGAGTGGGCCCCACACATACTGATTTCTTACAAAAGAGAAAAAAGTATCTGCCCATGGGGACACCCAAATTTGATTGATCAAATGAAAAAGTTGCAAATCAGAATTAATCAGGGATTCCATGGAGTAAGAGCAAAATTAATTAATTATTTCGCCATGACTAATTAGTAGTCCTATTTGAATTGGGAATATCTTTGTAATCTATGATCACAGTTTTAGTAACCGGTGCATCCGGATATATCGGAAGTCATACAACCATAGACTTAATTTTAAATGGGTATACCGTCATCGGCCTTGATAATCAGTGTAATTCCACTTCTAAAGCCTACCAGCGTATAGAAGAAATAACCGGTACCAAGATCAAAACCTATCATTTAGATCTTAAGCAAAAGGAATCCCTAAGACAAGTTTTTATCGAAAACCCTGAGATCAAAGCCATCATCCATTTTGCCGCTTTAAAAAGTGTCGACGAATCTGTGGCTCAACCCACTTTATATTTTGAAAACAATATTGCAGGGATGATCTTCTTACTTCAGTTGCAGACTGAATACAAGATTCCATATCATATCTTTTCCTCCTCCTGCACCGTCTATGGGAATACACTTGATTTACCAGTCACAGAGTCGACTCCTTGGCAATCTGCAGAATCACCCTATGGATTGACCAAACAAATAGGTGAACAATTACTTCAAAATCTCATCAAAACCACAAACAATTTAAGTGGGGTTTCTCTCCGCTATTTCAATCCTGCTGGCGCTCATCCCAGTGGCAAGCTCGGAGAGGCAGCAACCTGTGAAGTAAGAAACCTTATACCACTGATCATGGAAGTGGGAGTTGGCAAAAGGGCTACGCTTCAGGTTTATGGTGATGACTACCCTACTCGTGACGGTACGAATATCAGAGATTACATTCACATTATGGATCTTGCTCGGGCTCATACCTTGGCATTGAAATATCTTGAGTCAACTACTTCGCCACATCACTTTGAAGATTTTAATCTGGGTACCGGTCAAGGTGTGAGTATCAAAGAAGCGATCCAGTCCTTTGATCGTGTGACAGGGTTGACCTTGCCTTTTCAGATAGCGGATCGCAGGCAGGGAGATGTCGTTGCTATCTATGCAGATTATAGTAAAGCGAAAAATCTATTAAGTTGGAGCCCAACATATAATCTCGATGATATTATATCATCAGCGTGGAACTGGGAAAAAAACAAAAACGAATTTCTTAGTTGAATACAAATTTTACTCCTCCATACCATCGCATACCCATATTAGGTGCATACAATCTGGTCGCATCAAAAAATCTTGAGCCTGTAGCAGTATTTCCGACCACTTGAAAGGATTGGACATAATTTGTAGCGTTTTCTACCCCGGAGTACAGTTCATACTTTCCTATATTGCGACTTGCATGGACATTTATTAGGATATAAGATGGTGACTTAGCAGCATGGTCAGCGCTACCAGGAAGAGGATAAGTTGAAATATCCAATAGCCGTTGACTTCCTACCCATTGCACTGTGAAATTACCGATCCATTTACTTTCATTGGAGTTGACATCGATAGTGGCCAGCGCTCGATGTTTGGGCAAATACATTTTGGATAGTAATGGGCTCCCTGCTGCAAGCCTGTATTTTGAATCCGTGTATTTGTATGCTAGTTTAAATCCAAAGTTGGGGTTAATTTGAAACTGGTGTTGCATCAGAGCAAAATTGACTCTGGATCCACGAGCTAAATAGTTATTCGTCACAGTTCGTACCGTTGATTCTATGTCTTGTATATTTTGATATTTAAAATAAGTGCGATAGAAGTCTACTGATATATTCCATTCTGCTGGTCCGCCAAGGTAGATCTTTTGACTATAACTCAATCCATAATTATTGGCAATGTCAAGACCCAACGATGGCACCTGATAGAAACGGCCCATTCCTATAAAATGAATATTGTCGGAAATAATATTAGGCATTCTATATGCTCTGCCGGCTGACAATCTGATGGTCCCATATTCTTGCACTTGGTATCTCATGGAAAACCTAGGAGTACCTTTCAATCCATACATGCCATAGCGATCCATTCGCATTCCGGTCGTAAAGCCAAATTTGGACTCTTTGACATCAGCATTGTAAGAATATTCAGTGAAAACACCTGGAATAAATTCATTTCTATTAAAAATATAATCAGAAAATCCTTCCTCGGTCTTGCTACTCCGAATACTAAACCCGCTTTGCAAAGTATGTTTTTCGGTTCCAAATTTTTCCTGATAGATTAGATTAGTATAATATGATTGATCTGTACCGTTAGCGATCCGTGCATACTTAGCATCATATTGATGTCGTTGTGCATGCCATTGAAAGCCTATAGATCTACCCGGATCTTTAAATCCAATAAATCCAATGTTACCAAACACTTCCATCCGTTGAGTCGTTTGATCATATGGTAATAAAGCTTCTTGATGGTCAGGGTTGGGATGATGAGTTTGGCCTCCATTCCGTTGATCCCAAATTCCATGTATATTCACCTGTCCTTCCCATTTTAGACTATAATAATGCAATCGCTGCATCACATTGATTTGTTTTTTCTGAGGAGCGTCCAAAAACGCATCCTTATTTTGATCTTGGTTATGTCCATCTGAACTCATATGAATCAAACTACCCGTAGTCCACTTTTGATTTAATTTACGATTAGCTAATAAATTGGCCTCATATCGAGATTGATGATTGGCATACCCATTGATATATAATTTAGGTCCATCTTGAGGATCTACTAGATCTACATTGATTTGGCCAGTCAATCCTTCAGCGCCATTCACTACTGTACCCGCACCTTTGCTTACCTGCACTCCTTTTAACCAAGGTCCCGGGATAAAATCAAATGCAAACGGGGCTGCTAAATTGTACATCGTGGGTCTGGAATCAATCATGATCTGAGAATAAATACCACGGATCCCTAGCATTTCATTTTCTCTGGTGCCCAATGCGGCATTGGTATAGTTGGCATCTATTACAGCACTGGTCTCAAAACTTTCAGATAGATTACAACAAGGCGCTTTTCGCAATTCTCGGATCGTGATGATCTCCCTATTTTGATTGCTGCTGAGCGGTGTATAAGTATCATTGAGTTTAGCTCTTACTACGATTTGCAGCACCTCCACATTTTCGCTGAGTATGATCCTAACTTCTGAAGATGAGGCAGGCACCTTATATTCAAGTGTTTTGTATCCCAGATAATCGATGACTAAGATAGAATCAGTTGGTGCTTGTAAAATTAAAAAATATCCTATCGAATCAGTAGCACCTATATTTGTTTTGTTTTTCCAATGTAAAATCGCCCCTTCTATAGGCACTTTGTTCTCATCCAGTATTTGGCCTTTTAAATTGTTTTGACTATAACTCTTTGGTATCGAAAAAAACATACAAATGCCTATTAGGCAAGTCCATATACTATTATTTCGAATCATTCCTACAAAGATAAGGGAATTCCATGCTTCCGATTTCAATTACAATTTTAGTAAATTGAGCCCAATGAAGACATTGGTATTGATCTTGGTTTTTGGAATACAACTGGCCCAAGCACAAGCCTACCAACAACGTGTAGATTACATTATTTCTTGTGTCTTGGACGATCGGATTCATCAGCTCTCAGCTGCTGAAAAAATTATATATCACAATAATTCATCAGACACCTTGTCTATACTTAAAATCCATACCTGGATGAATGCTTTTGGGCAAAATCCATCGCCATATTCTACTCAATTAGCTAAATTAGGAATATCTAATAAGCTCACGCTTTCTAAAACAGATCAAGGTGGTTATGTTTCACTTTCTTTTTATGTCAAAGGCAAAACATTGGAACATAGCTATGAGGACCAAACGCATGAAATTATTATTTTAAATTTATTTCAACCGATTCCACCGGGTACTTCGGATACGATTGAGGTCTCCTTTCTACTAGATCTACCAAAAAATATTTCCAGAGGAGGCCATTTAGATCAGTCCTATCAATTGACTCAATGGTACCCCAAAGTAGCGCTATACGATTCAATGGGATGGCATACTATGCATTACTTAGAATTTGGTGAGTTTTTCAATGATTTTGGCACTTATGATATCACGGTAAGCTTGCCCTCCAATTATGTAGTGGCTTCGACTGGAACCTTGCAGAATGAAGAGGAAAAAAAAATCCTCCTATCCCGTGCAGATTCATCTGTTGGAAAAGATTTAGATCAAACATTTTTTTCCACTCCTACAATCCCACCTTCATCCAGTACTTTCAAGACACTCCAATTTATTGCCAATGATGTTATTGATTTTGCCTGGTTTGCTGATAAAAGGTTCAGGGTAGGCCATGTATCCGTACCAGTTGCTGGGAAATCAATAGAACTATGGACATTTTTTCTGCCTCGTAAAATCTCACCCTGGCCACAAGCCACCAAGTATGGTGCCGAAGCAATACAATATTTCAGCTCCTTACTTAGCCCCTATCCATATACTCAAGCATCATTAGTAGAGTGTGATCGGGACGCCTCAGATGCTATGGAGTATCCCATGATTACATTGATAGATAAAGGAAATCGTGATCCACAAGCCTTGGAAAGAGTGATTGTGCATGAGATTGGACATAATTGGTTTCAGGCCATACTAGCAAGTGATGAGCGGTCTCAACCTTGGATGGATGAAGGACTAGTGACCTATTATGAACATCGATATTTTAGGAATAAACCTGGGTCCACTTTCCTTTCCGGAAGTGGAATATTTACTCTGAATACAGATTATGAACCTGTCCATGATTATTTATGGTATCTCCAGGCTAGTCAAAATTCGGATGCCTCCTCAAATAGACCCATCATAGATTATTCTATCAAGGGTTATGTGGAATCCATCTATGAAAAGCCTGCCAAAGGGTTCTATATGATCGAAAAAACTCTGGGCCAATCCGACTTTGATGCCATGATGAAAGATTATTATGAAACTTGGAAATTCAAGCATCCTCAAAGTCATAACATTATTGAAATGTTGAAAAAACAAGGTATTTCTTGGTATGACAGTCTGTATATCCTATCTAATTCTAAAATAGACATTAAGATATCTGCTTCATCCAAGCCACATCTTTATTTTATAAGGCACGATTACCACATGCCGGCTCCGGTTGAAATCACAGGATATCATCGATCGAATAAAATATTCTCCACCGTCCGAACCATTCATCCATTTGATTCAATTCTTATAGTAAATGATAGCATTCAATATCTTATCTTAGACCCTGATTTTCTATTACCTGAGATTCGTCGTGTAAACAATATAGTACGTATATCCCCTACACCATTCGCTCCTAAGAAAAATCAAATTCATCTGATCCCCGGTATAGGGCATTCCTTAATACGTGATTATTATGTATCTCCTGCTTTTGGTATCAACTTTTATGATGGATTTTTTGCGGGAATTGCGGTACATAATCTCAGCTTGCCTGTTTCACCTTTACGTTTCGCAGGTATGGTAGGATATGGATTTAAATCTAAAAAACCAGTAGCGCTGGCAGTAGCAGAATATGTCCATCCTTTTGCAAGCTCCAGGATCAGACAAATGAGCCTTGACCTGGAATTAAGAAATTTTTCATTTTATCGAGACCACCACTATCTTTTTCAGAATCGATATTTCAAAGTTTCGCCTCGATTTAGATTAATGTTAGCTGGAAAAACACAAAATGATACAAAAACGGAATGTTCCTATAGGCCAATTTCCATTTTTCAATCCATTGGCGTCGGCTTCAATTTTGAAGATAAAAAATATATACAGGTAGAGCAGCATTATACCATCCACGAATTGCGTTGGCACCGATATCAACACCAATCCATTCATGCTTTTGATCTCGAAGTGATTGCAGAGAAAAGTAAAAATTTTGCAAAAATTTATGCCCAATCCACGATCCAAATTCCTTATCCATATGGCAATAAAAAATATGGCGAGTTGAGATGGTTTGCCGGACTGCAAGCAGCATCTTCAAATAACATTATTTTCAGCAGCTTCCAATTGAGCGGCTTACCAGGGATCCGCCAATTTCAACAAGATTATAAGATGGACGAATTAATGTTAGGTCGTAGCGAAATGTCCAACTCATTGTCCCAGCAAGTATTTCTAAAAGATGCAGGCTTCAATACTGTTTCCGATGTTGTCTCTTCAGACACCTGGATGATCGCTGGGTCTTATAGATCATCATTGCCTGGATTTTTACCTTTGAGACCTTATATACAGTTCGCTTTATCTCCAGGTAGCCATCAGAATGTAGAGTTAAGTTATTCTTCAGGCATCAGCATAACCGTTTTAAAAAACATTCTTGAAATAAATTTTCCTGCTTTAGAAAGTAAAAACATCACCCAGGGCGTGGTATATCAGTCAAGGAATTCTTACTTAAGAAGATGTACATTCTTATTTGACATCAAAGGATTAAGTCCCATAAAATGGATCAAAAAAGTAAGTGAATAAAGGGATTGAAAAACATGGATTAGCCTTAATATTTGCTAAACCTTTTTGGGTTGGTCAATAAGGCTTACTTACCTTCGTTTCATGAATATCTTATTATTAGGTAGTGGCGGACGAGAGCATGCTCTGGCTTGGAAACTCAAACAAAGTCCATCTTGTGAAAAATTGTTTATTGCTCCAGGCAATCCTGGCACGGCAGATCTTGGTGAAAATATCAGTGTTTCTTTAAAAGATTTTGAATCCATCGAGCTGATCGTCAAAGCCCATGCCATAAATATGGTCGTGATTGGGCCGGAAGATCCGTTAGTCGCTGGATTGACTGATTTTTTGGAATCGAAATTTTCCGACTTGATCGTCATCGGCCCTACGCATGCAGCAGCACAACTCGAGGGTTCCAAAGCATTTGCTAAAGAATTTATGATTGAATATGGTATACCCACTGCCAGATATAAATCTTTTAGTGTAGATTCTTTAGACGACGCATTCAATTATGTGGATCTAATGAATACACCTATTGTCGTCAAAGCGGATGGTCTGGCCGCAGGGAAGGGTGTGACTATTTGCCTATCGAAAACCGAAGCAAAAGCAGAAATAGCATCGATGCTCGATGGGAAATTTGGGTCAGCAAGCACTACCGTGGTTTTAGAAGAGTTTTTATCAGGCCAAGAATTCTCAGTTTTTGTTTTGACTGATGGATATGATTATAAAATATTACCAGTGGCTAAAGATTATAAAAAAATAGGTGCAGGCGATAGCGGACCCAACACAGGAGGCATGGGAGCTGTATCTCCGGTTAGTTTTGCAGATGATCTGATGATGGAAAAAGTAATACATAGAATAATCAATCCAACGATTCAGGGTATTAAGTCCAGGGGGTATAAATATCATGGCTTTATTTTTATCGGTTTGATTTCTGTACATGGTGAGCCTTTGGTCATTGAATACAATTGTCGGATGGGAGATCCTGAGACTGAAGTAGTGTTACCCAGATTACAAAATGATCTAGTTGCTTTGTTAGCAGCTGCGCATTATGGCACATTATCCCATCATCATATCCAAGAAGATCCAGCATTTGCTTGCACTGTAGTCTTGGTTTCAGGTGGGTATCCTGGTAATTTCGAAAAACACAAACTAATAACTTTTGATGGAATTAAAGCATCAAAATCTATCCTATTTCATGCAGGTACAGCACTGGACGATACCGATAATTTGGTGACCAATGGAGGTAGAGTATTAGCAATTACATCGTTAGCGCCTAGGCTACAAGATGCCCTGGATCAATCCTATGCATCTATTGAACAGATACATTACGAAGGAATGTATTTTAGAAAGGATATCGGTGATGATGTGCAGTAACCTGTATCAATCTTCGTCTTCATCATCTTCATAGTATCCCCCGCCATCTGCTGATTTTTGATAGTACACTATACTGCAATTATCCTTTCGGAATATAGTATTGCATACTCTGCCTAAGTCTTCCACGGTAATGCTTTGATAGATTTCGCCTTCTTTGTTGGATCGTCCTGCATCTCCCAACATTTCAAAGAACCCCAAAGTGATAGCTTTATTCAACCCACTGATTTCACTAAATACCAGAGATGATTCTATTGTGTTTTTCATCTTTACCAACTCCCTTTGGTCCACAGGTTTAGATTGCAATAATTCCAGTTCATCCCAGATCGCAGATTCGACTTGCTCAATGGATTTTCCCGGTATGGCTTTGGCTTCAAGTATGAATAAGCCTGGATCTAAGGATGCAGTGATATAGGCATCCACCGTACTGACCAGTTTCCGGCCTCTTACCAATTTTTTAAAAAGTCTTGTTGAATGCCCATTGCTCAGGATATCACTGATGAGGTCAGCCACATAAAAGTCTTTATGTAATCGACTCTCCATATGAAAAGCCATATACAACGCATCAGCCGGCGTCTTTTGAGGAGCTACAAGACTCCTCATTTTTTTTTGCTTTGGTTCTAATTTATACTTTGCTCTTTGGAATGGAATTGATTTTAAACTCCCAAAATACCGCTCCACTCTTTCCATTAAATCGGTAGCATCCAATTGACTAGTAATAGACAATATTGCATTTGCAGGTTGATAAAATTGTTTATAAAACTTTTTTACATCCTGTATCGAGATTCCTTTAATACTTTTTTCATCCTTACCTATTGTAGGCCATCGATAGGGGTGTCGTCTATAAGCCAATTTGCTCAGCAAATGATAGCTTTCCCCATAGGGCTTATTTAGACTCGTCTCCTTATATTCTTCCAGTACGACTTGTTTCTCTCTCTCAATGATCGACTTATTCAGAATCAAGCTCTTCATCCTATCAGCCTCCAGCATTAGCGCGGTATCCAGATTCTCTACTGGTAGGGTGATATGGTAATTCGTACTATCACTGGTCGTGAATGCATTATTTTCACCACCTGCATTTTGTACCACTTGATCAAAATTGGGTACTTTTTTTGTACCGCTGAACATAAGGTGCTCAAATAAATGGGCGATACCTGTTTTTTCGTCCCCATCATCTCTCGACCCTACTATATAGTGTAAATCTACCGAAGCTAATGGATTCCCTGGGTCCTGATGTAATATGACTTTAAGGCCATTGGACAGCTTTTTTCTCTCAAAATTCACCATAAATTCGCGGAAAGGCCTTAATATTTCGAACAAAAATACTTTAAAATGCCGATTGCTTTACTAAATCTAAGTAGCCCTATGTTCCATGCAAGTCTTTCTTTATCGCCAAAATATGTCCTGATTAATTATAATTTCTTATTTTTGCACCGTAAAAATTAACAAATAATCAAAGTAAAAGCCAAAAAAGAAATATTATGCCGGCTTACATGACAAAAGAAAAAGTACAAGAAATCATGACTCAGTATGGCGGAAGAGCTGCCAATACTGGTTCTATTGAAGCTCAGATCGCTCTTTTTACCTTTAGAGTCAATCAGTTACAAGAACATCTGAATCAGAACAGGAAGGATCATTCTTGCCGCAGATCGCTGCTCACCATCGTAGGTCAACGCAAGCAATTGCTGAACTACCTTGCAAAACACAATCTGAGTAAATACCGTGAATTAATCGAGCAGTTAGGTATACGTAAATAAATAATAGCGAAGTATCATCTTCATTATCATAGATCTTACGAACTTTCTAAGGATTATTCCATGTTCTAATGTTTCAGCATGCTCTACTGGATAGGGCTTTCTTAGTTTAAACTAATCTTAAATACATTAAAAAAAAATTATGGGACAAAAAACTCCTATTTCAGTTTCTTTCAATCTTCCCGATGGACGAGAAGTCACCATTGAAACTGGCAAATTAGCCACCCAGGCACACGGTTCAGCCGTGGTC
>JAYSTG010000020.1:0-5990 GCA_043719965.1 Saprospiraceae bacterium
GATAATGATAATATGTGTTCACTCTATTTGATTCACTCTTTTATTTTATGGAAATATCTCGATTATCCCATTTTCGCTTAACTAAACGACATTGAATTACGAATGATGAATAATCCTATCCAGGAAGGCGCTATCCATATGAGTGAGCAAAACTTTGGAAGACGCTGGGAACAAGAAGGTTTGATTACGATGAGTTGGAATAGTAGCACCAGTGTTGACCAACAAGATGAATCGGTACTATTTACAATGACCTTTAAAGCAAAGAAAGCAGGAAGGCTATCTGAATCATTCCGACTGGGATCGCAACGGACAATAGCAGAATCATATGAAGGCAAGGGGGAATTAGGTAATCTCAGTATACGTTTTACAGGTAAGTATGGTGAGGAAATTATAGGACATTCAAAGCTATATCAAAATTATCCCAATCCGTTTGATCAATCCCGAAGCTTCGGGACAGTAATTGGAATCAACCTGGCTCAGCAGGGTAGAGGAGTATTAAAGATTACAGATATTACAGGTCGTACCATTAAAAGAATAGAAAGGGAATGGAATAAAGGCTATCAGGAAATATGGCTAGATCGTAAAGATCTCAGCGCTACCGGTGTTTTGTACTATAGTTTTGAATCGGAATCATTACTTGCTGTGAAAAAAATGATTGTCATCGATTAACTGAATGTTTTTCCTGTAAAGATTGTAAGCATAAATTTCTGTTGTACATCATTGTATCGATTCATGCTTTGTGGCAATTATTTCACCACCATTCAATTGAATTCCTTGCCAAATATTCTATTGAGCTTCCTTACCGTTCAAAGTCAGCTTTTTTTGAAAACCATGTATACATTGTGCATAAATGTTTCAAAATAGGGTTGCATGCTACCTAAAAATTAGAGGGTAAGCAGCTTTTTATTCGCATATAAAACACTTATAACACTTAGTTCCATGTTAATTAACCTGTTACGAAATTAAAAATTTTAAATTATTTTTTTAAAATTTTACTAACTACTTATTTCCATTGTTTTATACATTTATATTATTATTAAATTCAAAATAAATTATTCTATGGTGAAGATTGGAAAATAAGAAACACCTTAGAAGCAGGACCTGAATTTTGAATAGTGGACCTTGCTTTACACCAATTTGCTTTTTCGTTTTAATTAGCTTTTATAAATGCAAAACCCTGGGTTAAAGAATTCAGGGTTTTTTAATTTTTTATTCGGCCTATTAAAAAAAAACTACCATTTTGCAGCGTGATCATCACCTCGTGGATCAGCGCCCCCTTCTAATTTACCATCCTTCCTAATTAAGATTGCATCCACTAAGCCTATAGAATTGATATTCCGAAGTTTATGTCCTATTGATTTAAGCTTTGATTGAAGTGATTCATCAAAAGCATTATTTTCGATTATGATTTCATCAGGCAACCACTGATGATGAAATCGACTTGAAGCGACTGCTTCAGCCATCGACATATTCCATTCAGCGACATTCAGAAAAACCTGAAAGACTGCAGTAATAATAGTACTCCCACCCGGGCTTCCAAGTACCATATTTAGTTTACCATCTTTTTCAACTATGGTAGGTGTCATACTGCTTAACATTCGTTTGCCTGGTTCGATGGCATTAGCTTCAGCACCGATCAACCCAAACATATTGGGTACACCAGGTTTGGCACTGAAATCATCCATTTCATTATTCATAAAGAAACCTGCCCCATCTACTACGACCTTGCTTCCAAAATTTCCATTCAATGTAGTAGTAACGGATACAGCATTGCCTTGTGGGTCAACTACAGATAGATGGGTCGTTTCAAAATGCTCTAATGTCAGTTTAAAATTGCCTGCGTAAATACTTTTACTAGATGTAGCTTTAGTACTATCGAAGTCCATCATCCTAAACTTGAGGTATTTCGGATCCAATAAAGTGTCTACCGGTACAGGAAAAAAATCAGCATCGCCTAGATATAGGGATCTATCCGCATAGACTCTTCGCTCAGCCTCGGCAATGAGATGAATGGTGCGCACATCTCTAAATCCCCATTGCCCAATAGGGTATTTTTCTACGATTTTAAGCAATTGGCCTAGAGCTACACCTCCACTTGATGGCGGAGGCATTGATATAATTTTATAACTTTTATAATTCGTTGTTACTGGTACCCGCCATTTGGAGTGATACGATTTGAGGTCTTCCAAAGTGATGATTCCTTGACCAGACTTCATTTCATTGATGATCTTTTCTGCAACTTCACCTTCATAAAACCCTTCTCTTCCTTTTTGTTGGATCTGTTTCAATGTCCAGGCTAGCTCTTTTTGAATAAGCCAATCTCCTTTAGACCATGCAGCAGATTTTAAAAATGCAACATTCGAATTATATTTTTCAAAAGAGGCTTTGCTACTGTTTAAACGGTTGGCCTCATCCTGAGTGATTTGAAATCCTTTCTCTGCCAGTACTATAGTCGGTTCGATGATTTTAGTGAACGGGATTTTTCCATATATTTTATGAGCCGTAAACAGCCCATCGACTGTACCTGGCACACCTGAGGCCAGATGTCCTTCCAGGCTTTGTCGAGTGGGATCTCCATTATCATCCAAATACATATTTTTCGAAGCAGCTGCTGGTGCTTTTTCTCTGTAATCCAGTGCCGTGATAGTACCATCTGCAAGCCGGTAGATCATAAATCCACCTCCTCCCAGGTTGCCAGCTCTAGGATACACTACTGCTAATGCCAATTGCACAGCTATAGCGGCATCCACAGCATTCCCTCCTTGCTTCATGATTCGAATTCCTACTTCCGAAGCTAAAGGATGGCCACTGACGACCATTGCTTTTTCAGAAACTGCCTGCTTTGAAATTTCATCCCAATATTGTGTCACTTTTAGAGGTATTCTACAATGAATAGTTATCAAAAAAAAGCAAACGCAAATCGTATAATTACGCATAAATTATATTGTTAATTAAAAATGAAAATAAGACAACTCAGTGGATTTCAAATGTAAGATAATAAGTATAAAAGCTTCATTGGAGATCTTCCCTTCCTTTTCGTCCGGGTTCAGCGTCCGCATTCCAGCTGAGGGTGTAAACATATTAATATAAAAATATTATTTTTGCAGTATGAAATCATTCGTAGCCCTTGTTATTCTTTGTTCTATATTGAATTCAAAAGCTCAGGTATCCTATAGTAACGATTTTTTGAATATTGGTGTCGGAGCACGAGCTCAAGGTATGGCAGGTGCCGTGGTGGCGTCTACCAAAGATGTAAATGCAGCTTATTGGAATCCTGCTGGACTCGCCCATATAGATGTTCCTTTGCAATTGGGAGCTATGCATAGTGAATGGTTTGGAGGGGTAGGAAAATACGATCATCTCGCCCTGTCTAAATCCTTAAATTCAGATAAAAAATCAGTGGCAGCTGTGAGCATGATTCGACTTGCTATAGATCAAATACCCAATACGCTCAACCTCGTCGCACCTGATGGAAGTATTCGATTTGATAATGTAGGGGAGTTTTCAGCTGTAGATTATGCTTTTTTATTGTCTTATGCGACTGGGATTGGTACGATTACAGATGAAAAATCTTTGCATGGAGGCGCTTCTGTAAAAGTACTTCACCGGCTGATAGGGCCTTTTGCAAAAGCATGGGGTTTTGGGGTGGATGTCGGTATACAATTAATTAGACCAATGTGGCAATTGGGTTTCACAGGACATGACCTGAGCACTACATTCACTGGCTGGAATTATAATTTTACCGAAGAGCAAAAAGCAGTACTATCCAATACAGGAAACATTATACCGGTCAGTACGCTTGAAAAAACATTACCAAGATTGGGTGTTGGATTTCTTTATAAATTAAACCTAAATGATAAATTGACGATTCACCCTGAATTGGGTTTCAATGCCTATTTTGATGGTCAACGCAATACTCCCATTTCTAGTAAAGCCATTAGTATTGAACCCAAATTGGGTGTAGAAGTAGGTTATCGAGACCTTGCATTCCTTCGTATAGGGTATGGCAACATTCAAAAAATCAAAGACGAACTCAATCTTACTGAATTTAATACGCGAGGCCAATTGAATGCAGGCCTAGGAATTCGTATAGGTAAAGTATCCATAGATTATGCCCTATCCAATATTGGCAACTTAGCAAAAGAATTGAATTATTCGCACATCTTTTCGGCCACTATGAATTTTACTAAGGATTAAAAACTGGCATTTAATAACAGATTTTTTTTTGATTACTTCGGAAACATCGCGCCTACATTGGCAGCAAAAATTTTGACTGCGATAGCCAAAAGGATTACCCCGAAAAATTTGCGAATAGCTATCAGCCCGACAGGGCCAAGTATCCTGGCAATGACACCCAAGGATTTTAGCACTAGAAACACAATAATAAGATTGACAAGAATTGCAGTAAGGATAACTTCGAAATTGTAGTTTGCTTTTAATGAAATAATCGTTGTTAAAGTACCAGACCCTGCAATCAGCGGAAAAGCAATAGGTACCAAATTGCTTGAAGGCCCTGAGGGATCAGCTTTAAAGAATTCAATACCTAACACCAACTCCAGGCCTAAAATAAAAATCACGATAGATCCTGCTACAGCAAAGGATCGCACATCGACTCCCATGATATTCAAAAGCTTCTCGCCAACAATAAGGAATAAAACCATCAATGCCCCTGAAATCAAAGTAGCTTTGGATGCATGGATTCCACCACTTCTTTCTTTGAGCGTGATTAAAAGTGGCACTGATCCCACAATATCGATGACTGCAAAAAGGGTAAAACTTACAGTAAGCCATGCTTCAAAAGTCCAGTCTAACATGACCTAAAGATAAGAATAGCATGGTAAGAATGGCAAGTATCAAAATAGTTGAGGCTTTCTAAGAAATAGAATTATAAATTCAACCAATAATTCACCTTCAAGACTAAACTCCGACTCTTGGGTCCCCAAAACTCAACGGCATAATTATCGGTATAAACTAAGTAAATGTCTGACATCGGATGATAGCGCCATTGAAAGCGGCTATTGATATTAAAATTGTCAGCCTGTGTATTATATTGCAAGAAGGTGGTCCAGAATAAGGTCTTAGAAAAATTGAATTCAATTCGAGGGTTTATTAATAGAAACTGAGCCCGTCCATAAGGTTTAGGAAACTTTAAATCGTTATATTCAAAATTCATTTCAAAATTTCCCCACGGTTGGGCACGATATTTCATGCCTATTAATGCTGACTTGAGTTGGCCATTATAAAAGCCTCCTATAGTACCTTCTAACGTGAGACCAAATTTTTTACGTACATCCGATTGGAATTGAAAAGCAACTTGACTAAAGTCATAGGTAGCGGTGGGCAGAGGGACCTCATCAATAAACGAAAAAGGAAATAATAGCTTATTGTAGTTATGAATAAATCGAAACCCAAGTTCTGTCGATGATTTGAATTCTATGACATAGTTTGCTCTGGTATTCCATTCTGTAACAGATTGATTGGGAACGATCTTAGCATTATTATTGATTGCAAATTGATGGGAATTAATATACTTGTGGTTTGGGGTCCTAAGTTGATAACGCGAAAAATTAAAAATTCCATGATAACCCTGTCGAATCACAGTGTCTCTTACAGCGTCATAATTCTCCAATTGATTCACGAAACCCAGGTCAGCTGTATAATTCGTTCCTATGGAACTAATACCTGTAATAGTACTTGCATTTTTTCCATTTAACCACAGGCCAGTACTGTACATGGAATTGTCAAGCTCCAATTTATGTTTAAAAGATTTATGCAATCCAACCCAACTGAGTACAGATCCTTTTTGGTTTTGGTACACACTTTCCAGAGATGCGTTGCGACCATAGTCCGTAGTAGAAAATTCACTGCCTTGCATGGCTTGACGATTGGTAAGCAATCCTTTGATCAGTGATCGTTTTAATATTTTCTTGTGTAAGGTAAATGCTGAATAATTTTGTCCTTTCTGACTCTCAGTAGCTTTGGATTGCATC
>JAYSTG010000191.1:0-4716 GCA_043719965.1 Saprospiraceae bacterium
AAGTAAAAATCATAGATGCACACGGATGCTCCGCTGAAAAAATAACTTCCTTATCAAATCCAAAAATATATGAATTGGATGGAGGAAATGACACGATTATAAAATTTGGAGACTCACTTAAATTGGTGGCTATCACCAATGCCAATCCTTTTGAAATTAAATACATAGCCTGGGCCTCTGATATTCAATCTATCTGCAATAATTGTATTGTCACCTCGATCAAACCTAACGAAAGTGTAAGAATAAGAGTAAGATTAGAAACCAAAAAAGGTTGTATAGTTGAAGATCAGTTTAGAATCAAGATTATTCAACCCTTTAAATTCTACGTACCGAATGTGATGCGCATGGAAAACGGTAGGCGTACCAATGTTTGGAATACAGGCTTTACAATCTATGGTGACGATAACTTGAAGACTATTGGTTTCTTGCGCATATATGACAGATCAGGAGCTCTTGTCTATGAAGGTAAGGACCTCAAACCAAATGATCCTAAGGAAGGATGGGATGGAACCATGCGTGGTAAAGATTTACAGTCTGGAGTTTACGCATATCACGCTCAGATTCGATTCATTGACGGTAGTTCCAAAAACCTTAAAGGAGATGTGACACTTTTGTATTGAGCAATTAGGTAATTCTCACTGTGGTATTAGAGTGAAGGTTAAAACCCTAAAGAAACTTCCCTCCATCCTATGGTTTCCAGCATTATTAAAACAGCAAGGCTTTCATTGATGCCGGTTAGTGTATCTTTTTTGGAATCGATCTTAAAAGGACCAGATATATTCAAAAAAAACACTTCATTTGAACTGGCCCTACCTTATACAGAATTTCCAGAATCGATCCCCTTTACGTTGGAGTCGTTAAGCATACAAAATCCATTGTCTCCTTGGCTTACCTATGCGATTATTCTAGAGGAGTCTTCCACTTATATAGGTCAGTGTGGTTTTAAATCTATACCTGACGACGACGGGGAGGTGGAGTTCGGTTACGAGATTGCCAGGGATTTTAGACGCCATGGGTACGCCCACGAGGCAATCCAAGCTTTACTTGAAATAGCTTTTAATGAACCTCATTGCCAAACTGTGATAGCGCATACTTTGGCTCTTAAAAATGAATCCAATCACTTATTGATCAAAAATGGCTTTTTATATCAAGGTACCTTGATTGAAGAAAATGAAAAAATCTGGAGATGGACACTTCCTAAAAAAGTATATTTTTTAAGGAAGTTGTTTTAATCTAAAATTCATCCTTGCAAATCTTTTGGGTGAATATCATGTTATCCCTTTGGTATACCGTTATTAATCGTAAATTGTTTACAGTTTACAAAGTTTATGACCCCAAAATTAAGTTCGCTCCATCATCGGATGAGGCAATTCTCTGACTATCTGGTAGAGGAAGAGATGCGTATCTATCATGAAATAGGAATACAAATTCCATATCGATGGCATGCCATCCTTCAAATATTCAACGAATATCCTGACCCGCTGACTATCACTGATCTGGCTGAAGTTCAAAACAAGACACATCCAGATGTAGTCTACACGATCAATCAAATGTTGAAGGAAGCTCTCATCAAAGAAGAGTCGGATAGCACAGACAAAAGAAAACGAATCGTAGGTCCTTCACTCAAAGCTCTAGCACTCATCGAGGAATTAAAACCCTCCTGGCAAGCAGTCCAAGATGCCACTTATCAATGGGTCAAAGAGATAGCACCAGACCTCTGGCTCAATTTTGAAGCGCTGACCAACTCTCTAGAGAAAAAAACCTTTTTCCAACGAATCAAAAAAGAGAAAAAACGGGCTGACCTACGTAATGTCCAATTAATACATTTTACAGATATCAGCGATGGTGCAAGTTACCTTCAAACCTTTTGGAGCGGCTTCAAAAGCAAATATTTTAATATTTCCGAGCTCGATCACTACTTACATGATATGAACGCCGTTATTTCAAGAAATCAAGGAGATTGTTATTTTGCTAAATGGCATGATCTGATCATAGGCTGTGTATGTATTCTACGACGAAGTTTCAATTATTGTGAGATCATACATCTCTGGGTAGAAGATTCACTTCGTCGCAGATATATCGGTACCAGCCTCCTCGAAAAATCGATCGCTGCTTCCAAAGAAATGGGGGTCAGCACTATATTTGTCCAGAGTCATCCTAAGCTTGTAGCCACCAATGCTCTATTCCAACAGTCCGGCTTCACCACGATGGATCAATTGCCAAAATCATTTGAAGAATATCCGATGTTGACAATGGCTTTGATGAAAGAATTGCATTGATGGATTATGCCGGTATTATATCTTATATCTGGTAATAAAACTGGTGAAGGCCGTTGAAACAGCATATTTATTTAATATCAAAATAAATATTTCGGCAGGCTTACCAACCACGAAATCAGCAGATCACATACATCGTATAGTACATTTCTAAATCGTACATTTTCACATTGCCACTTTGCCACATCGTACCTCCTACATTTCAAATCGTAAAAATCATAATCTTCACCCCACCTTATACCATTCACCTTCCACCGCCAGTGCCGTCTCCTCAAATACCCCTTTAGCTTCCATTAATAATCCATCCAATTCCTTATACCTGGATGAAAAATGACCTATCAATAATTTTTTCACTTTTGCCTGCAATGCAATAGTAGCGGCTTCACGAGCTGTACTATGAAAGTTGTCTTTAGCTTTCGATTTATATTCTTCGGTATAGGTAGCTTCATGATAGAGCAAGTCACAAGAAGTTATAGGAGGTAAAATATCAGGAGTATAGACCGTATCGCTACAATAAGCATAGATCCTGGGTGAAACTGGATCATCCGTATAATCTTCACTCTTAAATATTCTTCCATCTTCTAGTTGTACATCTTCACCGGCTTTCAATCGTCGGATAATCTCATGGGATAGTAGTTCATGCTGATCTTGAATTCCTCTAAAAGTTCGTTGCCCTTGCTTTTCTCGGATCACAAATCCATACGTAGGAATCCTATGCTTAAGTGGAAAAGCATAAATGGATTTATCAGCATCTTCAAGAAGCATAATCCGAGCATCACCTTGTATATAAGTCCAATGTATTTCAAAGTTTAATACACCCTGTCCCAATTTGATAATATCATTGATCAAGGTATCCAACCCGGGCGGAGCATAGATATATAATGGATGCTTTCTACCCAAGAGATTCATCGTGGTGATAAGACCCGGCAATCCAAAATAATGGTCCCCATGCAGATGGGATATCAGAATATGTTCGATCTTGTGTAGCTTGGCATGGTATAGCGCCAGCCGTTCCTGTGTGCCTTCTCCACAATCTATCAGGATATAATTCTCATGAATATTGACCAATTGAGCGGTAGGATGGCGACCATAAGCAGGAAGTGCTGAACTATTACCTAGGATGAGCACTTCAAATCTGGACATACAGGAGGGCTAAGACTATTCTTCGCTTCCCTGTTCGAGCTCTTTTTGAAGATCTTCCATCATGGCGAATTCGATAGACTCCTGTACAGAAGGGACTATGGTGAGTATGGTTTCCAATCTGGAGATCTGTATCAACTTCTGTACTGGAGAGTGCACGATACCTGTAACGATAAATGAACCAAAATCTTTCCATAATCGATTGGCAGTCAGGATAGAAGACAATCCCGATGAATCCACATATTTCACAGCATTGAGGTCAAGGATAAGGTTTCGCACGCCTTCATTTCTAAGAAAAATAAATTCAGATTTTAAATCAGGGGCCATGAGCGAATTTAGATTTTCCTCATTCAACCTAAATATGGCATATCGGTCTTCTTTATCTATTGAGTATTTCATGTCATTTCGTCATTAAAGGCTGTAAATTTAGAATTTTTTGACCACAATAAAGGATTGGGCTCAAATTTGATAGAATAAATTGAAATCTGTGCTTTCACAGTATTCGAATGTTAGGGTTTACTTAATTGTTCTTTTACATTGAAATTTATCAGGTTTTGATTGTTTATTGTAGAATATAGAGTACAGTGGTGCATTAATAATTTTAGAGCTTGGCAAAGTTAATTTTTCATAGCGATTTATTATTTCCTTCCAAGGCCTGTTAGAGTTAGGGATTGTTAATGTATGATTCTGACTTTAGATTTGCGCAACTGTATTGAAAATCGTATAATTGTTAGACCATTCATAGATACCATGAGTAATAAAAGATCACCACAATTTCAAGATGTCATCCGAAAAAGCCGTGAGGAGGCCAATAGGCTTCGTCATGATTTCGTCGGTACCGAACATTTTCTACTGGGATTGCTCAAAGACCGTGACAATCTGGTAGTCAAAGTGTTAGAGAGCCTCGAGGTTGATTGTACTGAACTAAAATATAAGCTGGAAAAAGTACTGCAAAAAGAGTTGGCCAATAATCCCCCTGCCTCTGCTATACGTGAAGATCTTCCCCTCAGCAAACATGCAGAGCGGATCTATCGCCTTAGTCATTTGGAAGCAAAAGAAATGAAACAAGACACTGTAGCTCCTGAGCACCTGATGCTCTCTATCTTAAAACACAAAGACAGCGAAGCCACTAGGATATTAGGTGAACTCGATGTAGATTATGAGACATTCCGATCCGAGTTGCAATATGTGATTCAAGAGCAAGATCTAGCCAATAGTGATTATTTCGCGCAGGCACAATCGGATTCCGAATCAAACTATGAAGAAGAAGGTGCTTCAAAATTTCCAAGAAAAGCAAATA
>JAYSTG010000192.1:0-4713 GCA_043719965.1 Saprospiraceae bacterium
CCATTAGGTTCATTAGCTGACATGACATGTACTTCTATATTTTGAGTATAGCCATGATTGAGGAAGATATATTGATCGGATTTGGATTTATTTATACTACAATAAGCGGTTTCATCTTTTTCTTCATATAGCAACTCGTCTTTGTCTTGTCCCAGTTGATGCCGCCAAATTTTATCTGTGCGAAGGGTTACTGGGTCTTTAGTGTCATAGATGATAGTCTTGGAATCATTGAGCCACTCCATGCTTCCAGCCGTCTGAAATCTATCAGGGAGCAACATGCCTGTTTGAAGGTCTTTGATATATGTAGTGAAGAGATTACGGCCTGTAGTATCTTCGAAATACATCATGTATCTGTCGTCTGGGCTGATCTCTACACCACCAGCTAACATGTACTCATGACCTTGTGCCAATGTATTTACATTTAAAAGCACTTGTTCAGCGGCTTCCAAATTGCCTTTTTTCCGGCAATAAATAGGGTATTCTTTTCCAGTTTCAAATCTGGTATAGTAATAATATCCATGCTTGAAGTAAGGCACTGAGCTATCATCTTCTTTTATTCTGGATTTCAATTCATTAAATAAATCCTCTTTCAATTTTTTTACTGGGGACAATACACTATCTGCATAGTTGTTTTCTGCATGTAGATAATCCAAAACCTCTTTGTTTTCTCTTTGATTTAGCCAATAATAGGGGTCGATTCGGGACTCACCACCGGCCGTTAGTTCTTTTGGAATTTCTTGTGCGACAGGGGCAATAAATTGCTCCGGTGAAAATACATTTTTTGTCATTGAATTATTTTATGCTTGTTTGGAAGTACATGCAAGACCTATTGCAATCATTCCTAAGGCTATTAACGACTTAGTCATCTGAGGTAGTTTGTGTATAAATCAAAACTTATTTCAAAGTGAACATACGGCTTAAACCGTAATCATGTATTAGTCCCGAAGCTTCGGGATGCTATGATTACCTCTTTAGAGCTGACGAAAATAATTTTCCTAGGGGGAAAATTATTTTCGTCAGGTATTAACTGCAGGCGATAATGTCTGCATCATTGTAGCATCAGTGACCCGACCAGGAAAATGCGCACCCAATTGGTGAGCCTAATATGCATTTGAAAGCGCATTTTCCCTATATCGGCTGCTTCGCGCAAATCATGCCTATTACATGATTTGGGTTAAAGATAGTTTTTTTGAGTTGGAAATAAAAGGAGTTTCGATAAAAGATAGAGCTCACCTCCTAAGATATCGTTCATCATTGGACAGATGAAAAAAAACAGTTAAAACTACCTGGCTTTCGATGCTTCTCTCAAATATTTAAAGGGTACCCAGAGCATTTCAAAACATTCTCCTTCTTCTTTGGTAAGCCGCTTATGATGAACCTTATGCGCCTTACGAATGGCTCTGAAATAAACAAAATCTGAATTCCTAAACCATTTGGACCTCTGATGACACCAATAGTTTTTTGCACTACTCTTTAATGAAAAAAAATGGATATTGTTCAAAAAAGTAATCGTATAAATTCAAAATATCATCTTAAAGTAGTCGCTTGTATTGATTTTATGACCATTTAAGTACTAACTTAGTAAATTCCTTAAAAATTAGTCATACCCGTATAATTCTGAGGGGTGATCTTTTCTAACTCTTTTTTGATTGACTCAGAGATAGGGAGCTGCTGAATAAAATTTTTTATATCCGCTTTGGTAATATCTACTTTGCCTCTGGTCATATCTTTTAACAATTCGTAGGACCCTTTCACGCCTTCCCTGCGTAATATGGTCTGTATAGCTTCGGCTACCACTGCCCAGTTGTCTTCCAATGCCTGATCCAAGGCATTTTCATTGACATCAATTTTAGATAGCCCTTTTAATAATGATTGATAAGCGATCAAACAGTGGCCCAATGGAACACCAAGATTGCGCAGTACTGTGCTGTCCGTAAGGTCTCTTTGTAATCTAGATATTGGCAATTTTTCAGCAAAATGGTTTAATAGTGCATTGGCAATGCCTAAGTTACCCTCTGCATTTTCAAAATCAATCGGGTTGACTTTATGAGGCATGGCCGATGATCCTACCTCGGTTGCTACTGTCTTTTGTTGAAGTGAATGCATAGAAATATACATCCAGATATCCCGACAAATATTGATACATATCGTATTAATTCGGGACAAGGCATGACAATAAGCTGCTAGAAAATCATAGGGCTCAATTTGTGTAGTCCATGGTATACGGGTAAGGCCCAGGCTGTTTACAAAAGCTTCACCGAATGCATGCCAATCTATCAAGGGATAGGCTATATGATGTGCATTAAAATTGCCGGTAGCTCCACCAAATTTGGAGGTAATTGGAACAGTTTTAAGTAATCGAAATTGACCATTGAGTCGTTCAACAAAAACTTTTATTTCCTTACCCAAGGTGGTAGGACTCGCTGGTTGACCATGGGTCAGGGCCAACATGGGTATGAATTTCCATGCTTCAGCTTTTTCATTCAAGGTGAATATTAATTTCTCGATCAACGGGAAAAAAATTAGATGGCTTGACTCCATCAGTGCCAGAGGTTGAGCTGTATTGTTTATGTCTTGTGAGGTCAACCCGAAATGAATAAATTCAAGCCAAGGTTCTAATGGCCCCCCAGTCAATTTCTTTTTGATAAAATATTCTACTGCCTTAACATCGTGATTAGTAATTTTTTCAATTTCTTTTATTTCAAAAGCATCTTGCTCATTATATTCATCGATGATCGAGTATAGTAATGGTAAGTGTTCTTTGCGGACCTGAAGTTGGGGTAACCCCATTTGACTCAACGCTTCGAAATATTTAATCTCAACTAACACTCTATACCGAATGAGAGCATATTCCGAAAAATAAGCCATCAATGGTTCTGTGATCTTGGAATATCTGCCATCTATAGGCGAAACGGCTTTAAGCATATGTCCGAAGGTAAAAATAATAATCTAGTCCACACTTTTTGAATTCGCAGTATTCTTATAATAATTGTATGTTTCCAGTTGTGATCGGATATAAAGATTACTATTGTTTTTTCTATAAGCATTAGTGGCTTGGTTGGCCAATGATCTTGCTTTTACATTGTCTCTCCATTGAAGATCCATGAGGTAGAGGATTTGTTGGCGGATATCTTCATCATAAATCGGGAAAGCGGTCTCTATCCTAAAACTCAAGTTTCGTTCCATCATATCTGCAGAAGAGCAATATATCTTCTCTTTGCCTTTATTATAAAAAATAAATATTCTTGCATGTTCCAAGAATCGATCTACGATGCTGATGGCTTCTATATTTTCACTTAAATGCTTTTTGCCTGGTATGATACAGGAGATACCTCGTATGATTAGTTTTACTTTTACTCCGGCTTTAGAGGCTTTGTAGAGTAATTTAATCATTTCAGGGTCTTCCAGACTATTTAGCTTAATAAATATACTGGCTGGTTTTTTGGATCGAGCTTGAGTAATTTCAAAATGAATCAAGCGAGAGAGTTCCTCTCTTAGATTATTTTTTCCTACTAATAAATGTTTGAATGGTGTTTTAGGTTTAACGCCCGATTCTAAAAAATCAAATACTTTTTTGACTTCATTTGTAAGCCGTCGATCTGATGTAAATAATCCGAAGTCTGAGTATGTTAAAGCAGTGTCTTCATTAAAATTGCCGGTGCTCAAATAGGCATAGGTCTTGTATTGGTTATTTTCTTTTCGTCTGATCCATGCGATTTTTGAATGTACCTTTAAGCCTGGAAAACTATACTTCACTTTTACTCCCGCTTTTTCTAGCTTCTCACCCCATCTCAAATTGGCCTCTTCATCGAATCTGGCTTTTACTTCGATAAACACGCTGACATCTTTGCCATCTCGAGCCGCATCAGTTAGTGCGTCCATGATCCTAGACTCCTTGGCCACACGATACTGTACCACTTTGATATGTGTTACATTTTCATCTTTAGAAGCCTCTTCAAAGAACTTGATCACAGACTCATATCGATGAAATGGTACCTGAATCAAATGGTCTTGATGTGCTATATGGGTGAATAAGTCTTCTGAATCTTCTATTGGGTGATAATGTAGTGGCGCCAACACTGGTTCTTTGAGGTGAACTTTATTAAAATCAGGAAACTTGAAGAAATCGAAATTATTATGGTATTTACCTTCAGGAATCATATCGAGCTGTTGGATACCAAAGGTTTTTTTCAAAAGCTGTTGCATAGTAATCGGCATTGTTCGATCGTAAACTAGACGAGAGACAGGGCCTACATTTCGTTTGACGAGGCTTTTTTTGATTTTGGCTACTAAGTCACCTTTGAATTCATCGTCAATATACAGCTCGGAGTCTCTGGTCAGCTTGATAGAATAGGCATTTTTGAGAATGAAACCCGGAAAGACATATTTTACGCAAAGTCTTACTACATCATCTAATAGCATAAGATGATGTTCACCTTTTATGGATTCCGGCAAGATTACAAACCTGGGCAATTGATCTGACGGCGACCTAACAATAGCAAATTGGTCCTTTTTTTTGTTCTTACTTTTGTCGATCAGGTGTAAATAGAGATACAATGCACCACTGTTAAGGAATGGTTGCACCTTGCCATCCATCAATAAGATAGGTTGAATGTAAGCTTGTAAGTTTTCTTTAAAATAATTATCTACAAAGTCTGATTGAGTTTTTGTTAGCATCTCAGGACTGTGGATAAAAATTCCATTGGATCGAAG
>JAYSTG010000193.1:0-13686 GCA_043719965.1 Saprospiraceae bacterium
TTTGTTACTTTTTTTGCGGAAAAAAAAGTAAGACAAAATCAATTAACCCGTGTTTGTATTTTAGATAATTTACCCACTAAATACAGCGAAGAGCCAAAACTTAAATCGTTTTGGTTTAAATCAACTACTTACTGACCACAAATTTTTTTGTCACAAAACCACCATTAGTTTCTAACTTCAGAAAATAAATTCCATTAGAAATATCAGTTATATCAAGGTTGATCCTGGATCCAAAAAATTTTTGTCCTTTGATGTCCTGACCTAAAAGGTTAATGACTGACAAGGTACCATTGAGTAAATTTTCACTTTGTATGGTTATAAAGTTTTGACTCACTGGGTTAGGAAAAAGATTGATTTTAATGTCTACTGGAATTTCTCTTATTGAGACATCGAGCTCATCTTGAAAAATGATATGAGTAGATCGCAAACCAGCTTGAAAAGACAGATCGTGGCGGCCAAATTTATATGGATACGGCGGGTCATCAGGTAGTTGCAATTTTAATCTTGGAAAAATATGATAAGTATTTCTTTGTTCATCTGCGTATATAGAATTAATCCAATCATAATCTTGGCCCCCCAATTTATAAGCTGATATAAATTGGCCGGATTTAGTCATTTTGGCAAAAAATCCATCCGGAAGGCGCTCATCAGTAAAAGACTGAGGCTCTGGATCGCTTTGATTTATTAATAAATTTTTCCCTAACTTTATTTGTTTTTGCCTGAATAAGCCTCCTACTATTAATTTTTCATCCCAGTCATGCGAAATTCTCCATACTTCGATTGAATTACTATCACTCAATATTTGTAAATTTTTTGTAGTCCCATTTTTTGAAACCTGAAAAAACATAGTATGGGCGTTTTCAGAAGTATTGTAAGTTTTATTTTCAAAAATGAAAGGTGGATAAAACACTACGGGAGCATAGATAGTTTCATTATCCATAGCAAAATCATAAAGGATAGAAAAAGAAGCTTTTGCATGAATGTTCCACTTGTATTTAAAGGTAACTGGATCAAAACAAGCCAGAAAAAATTGAGAAGACCTTTTCGCTGGTGTTGTCAATGTATCATTTTCAAATATGATTCGACCTGCATAGTGTCCAGCAACAAATAGTTGATTCGATATTTTATCATATACTATTTTTTCCAATTTAGAAAAATAGTATCCGGGGAATGAAGTAATAAATTGTACTTGGCCAAATTTATCAGCTTTTGATATAAAAATCGGGCCTACATGAGTTGTATATGGTGCAGCCAATGATACGATTCCATTTGATTTTATTGATGTATAAAAGTGTATGCCCCCAAAATATATATTGCCTTGTTCATCTGTGCATACTGAATTTGTATAAATGCCATATCCGTTAAGTTTAATTTTAGTGGCTAAATGCCCTTTAGAATCAAATTTTAAGACCCCAAAATAATCGTAAGTAGTGTCAGAAAACAACCGTACCCCTCTTTTTATAAAAACAAATGGTGAATCAATTAGTTTATTATTAATCAGTGTAAAACCAGGGATGGATCCACATATATATGAGTTATCGTTATCATCAATATAAATCCTGCTGAAGTAGAAATCTAAATTGCCGAGATATTCTTCATTTTTTAAAGTAATTAAATTTTTGAATATTATAACATTTTCTTTACTTTTTTTTTGAAAATAAAATAAATTATGTCCCATTTGCACTAAAGTATACTCGAATTCGTTTTTTACGGAAGCATCTATAATAGTAAAATTTGTGGATACACTGGATATAATATTTTGTGCATGTAGGCAGTAAATATTTAATGAAAATAATAAACTAACTAAGACTATAATCTTCATAAATTGGGCTAATTTTTAATATTCAATATTAATAATTTATAATAAATAAAGGAGCCATAATATACTTTCAGCTCCTTTGAAAATTAATGCTTAATTACTTTTTTAATTATGGTTTCATTTTTATTTCGTATTCTTACAAAGTAAATTCCGCTTGATATATTGCCTGTATCAAAATTTACCTTATTATCCAATGTTGTCATTTTCTTTTCTATGGTTTTACCCTCATATGATAACAACTCTACATTATAGTCCAAATTACGAAATTTCGAATTATTTCTGGAATCCAAAGAAAAATTTAATTCAGATTCAAAATCTTTCTTGATTTCGACTTGGATATAGTTAGAAAATAAAGACGGGCTTGCATTTACCTGAATGGCACTTGGCCTTACAAATCTAATTACCTGCCTTCTTTTAATAGCTGAGCATACTGGTGAAGTAGCCATAAGCGTAAGGTCAACTCCACCTCCAACATTTAATGTTAATATTGCTTGGGTACCAGAGGCATTAGTAGTTAGACTAACAACACTTCCTCCAGTGATCGTCCATGTACATTGTGATGTATTCGTTAGGTTGATTGTTGTTGTTGCAGTATTCATTATATTTGTAGGTGATAAAGTACCAGGGCTTGGGTTTTTAGTAAAAGTACCTGTAAATGTAAAAGCTTTATTATAGGATGTATTCATTGCGGGACTCGAACTACTATATCCTGCTTGTACAAAATTGGAATACATATTACATAATTCTGCTTCTGTATAGCCTAAGTTTATGCCAGCCTGCATCACGGATGTAGCAGCCTGAGGTTGGAGGGTATACAAATTTGTAAATCTTATCCCTTTTTTCATAAATGTTGTAATGGTTTCTTATAATTCGATCTGGTACACTAATTACCATGTTTTCAGATTGCTTAGTTTCAGATTGAATATTCGTGTTATCCTCTAGTTCAAATATACTTTTGGGTTGACCTTTTTGACCAACTAGAATAGCAATGCAGAGTAGAGACAATATTATTACCTGCTCCCCCTAAATGCCAGATATAAAAAATTATTAATTTTCATGACTGTGATATTTAATTGATATAAAATTTAAAAAAATAACTACAAAGTATTTTATGTATAAATCGCATCACATTCAATACTTTAGATGGTGAATATTTACATTTTTGTCCAGTAAAGTAATATTCTAATTTTACAAAAAGTAAGTGTCATTTTGGCTAATGTATATCAAATTGGTTCAATCTAACAGACAAGATAGCTCATAAAAAAGGATTATTGAGAGTGATAAAAAAAGATTTTACATTCACATATTTATATTCATCAGGCGATTTATCAAAAAAAATGTACTATCAAATATACAGGATAAAAAATTATAATGCAATGCAATTATGTTAAATTTTAGGTACACCATTTATATCTCTGCAGTACCTTAACAGGTAAAATGACAAAGTATCTTACTTTATTATCTAGATTCTGTTAATTAACTTGAATAATAAATGATTTAATCCTTCAGCTTAATTTTTTCATCATCGTCCAATGCATGATCCCTATTTCTTCAAAAGCCTTCCCTGATTTTTTATACCCAGACTTTTCATAAAACTCAATGGCCGAATTTCTCGCATTCAACGTAATTTCTTGAAAACCGTGTTGACTACACCATTTTTCACTGAATGCTATTAGTTTTTTACCAATCCCCGTTTTCTGTAGCATTGGCTCCACTACTACCTGCTGCATTTTTATGACAGTTTTTTGGATAGGGCTTAATAATACGTAAGCGCACAACATCATATTTGTACCATATGCACCTAAATGAAATTGATCATACTCAGCTGCTAATAGTTCAGGGGTGAAGTCTAAGCCTATCGGCTCGCGCAGCACCCTATACCGTAGCTTTACTGCTTCATCATATTCAGGTGTTCCAAATTCTATCTCATAAAACTGCATGATTGCTTATATTTATCGCACATAAATATACTGATCATGAACAAAGCATTACTGTTTTTTATTTGTAGTGGACTCGTTACAAGCCTCATCGGCCAATCAAAATCTAACAATAAGTCAAACACAAAAACCAAGTCACCTTTAGCTCCGGCGATGGATTTGAGGGGCACTGTCGATAAAATGGCAGATGAAATTGACCCACAAATCATCGAGATGCGTCACTGGCTGCATCAAAATGCAGAACTTAGCAATCGCGAATTTAAAACTGGAGAATATATCGCAAAATATTTAAAATCTTTGGGCATCGAGACTCAAACAGGAATAGCCAAGACTGGAGTAGTCGGTCTGATCCGAGGAGGCAAACCTGGCCCTACTATTTTATTGAGAGCTGATATCGATGGACTTCCTGTAATAGAACGAGTTAATCTGCCTTGGAAATCAACCAATAAAGACATATATCAGGGTATCCCCGTAGGAGTAATGCATGCCTGTGGTCATGATACTCATACCTCAATGCTCATGGGGGCCGCTAAAATACTTCACTCCATGCGTGATCAGATCAAAGGCAATATAAAACTCGTATTCCAACCTGCTGAAGAAGGAGCACCTGCCGGTGAAGAAGGTGGTGCAGGACTAATGATCAAAGAAGGTTTGATGGATAATCCTAAAGTAGATGTTGCATTTGGGTTGCATATCAACAGTGCCACACCTGTAGGCCATATCAATTACAAACCTGGAGGAACCATGGCGGCTAGTGATGTACTTAAAATTAAAGTAAAGGGTAAACAAGTCCATGGATCTACACCTTGGAATGGGATTGATCCAGTCGTCGTAGGCGCACAGATCGTAGTAGCCCTCCAAACTATCATAAGCAGACAGACTGACCTCACCAAAGAAGCCGCAGTAGTGACTGTAGCGACATTCCATGCCGGAGTCCGTAATAATATCATACCTGAAGAAGCTGAACTAACAGGAACAATTAGAACATTGGACAAAGACATGCAGAAAATCATACATGAAAAAATAAAATTGACTGCTACAAAAGTGGCAGAAAGTATGGGCGCCATAGCAGAAACAGAAATCATCATAGGAAACCCCGTGACCTATAATGATCCCTCCCTAACAGCTCAGATGCTACCCACGATCCAACGAGTCACAGGTGAAAAAAACACTCACTTAGTCAAGGCTGTCACTGGAGCTGAAGATTTTTCGATGTATGCCTTGGCTGTTCCATCTCTTTTTTTGTTCGTAGGAGGTATGCCTATAGGAAATGATCCTGCTAAAGCCCCTGCCCATCATACGCCGGACTTCTATGTGGATGATAGCGGTATGAAGACTGGAGTGCGAGCACTGTGCAATCTTGCATTGGATTATGCGGATCAGTGGAAAGGATCTGGACTGATGTCAAACAATCCGGCAAAGTGAAATTATTCTAAAAAACACTTTTATTTATTAATAAATAGGATCATCAGTATTTCGGTAAATGCACGTTAACAGCTCGTTAAAAAAGTAATTATTACCAACTTGTAAGATCTCCCAGGGCGTTTAACAATATAAGAAAAACACAATAGTTATTTTCTTATTGATAGTTGGCCTGACTTGGACTGCCTGTGACAAATCATCTGATCCCCAAGACTCAAATGCTCTTATCGGCACATGGGTACTCATAAAGGTCTCCGGAGGGTTGACAGGTGGTGGCTACGTTGCAAAATTTGACGCTTTACGAATCGAAGAGACTAAATTTGATTTATTGAATGCTAAGTCGAGTATCTATACCAGTACTTATTCATTAGTGTTATCGAATGGCATACCCGATACTTTTAAAATCACCAACAAACTTCATTTAGTGGATGGTTTCACGAGCCATTATAAAAAAATCACTTTGGATAAAGACAGTTTGGTGTTGTCTGATCCTTGTTGCGATTTATTTACCTATGAATTTACACGTTCCAAAAATTAATACTTGAGCTGTAAATTTTTATTTGTCATCATAAATAATCCCTAGTGCCCTATAGACAAAGACTAACAAAAATGTTTTTTAGTGCTTGCGACAAAATATGAGTAATTCTTCCGCAGTCTTAGCATTAAGACAAAATTCTGAGGTTAGCAGTCCTTTTCTGGCGGCCAATACACCATATTGAATGTCTTGGATAGAGGTTTTATTGTGAGCGTCGGGATTGATTGCAATGAATACCCCTTGATCCATACAGTCTTTTATAAAAGAATAATCTAGGTCCAATCTTTGAGGATTGGCGTTTAATTCTATCGCAACTTTGTTGGCTTTGCAAGCATGAATTATTTTTTTCATATCCAGAGGATACCCTTCTCGCGACAGTAATAACCTCCCAGAAGGATGGCCTAATATATTCGTATAAGGATTTTCGATAGCTTGAATCAGGCGCTTTGTGGCTTTCTCTTTGTCCATTTGAAAAGCGCTATGAATACTGGCAATCACGAGTTCAAATTCGGATAAAATTTTATCATTATAATCGAGTTCACCACTAGCTAAGATATCGCACTCAATACCTTTAATTATTCTAAAACCACCCAAATTTTTATTTAATTGACCGATTTCTGCCCATTGGGTTTTTAACTGATCTGGTTTTAATCCTCTGGCATAAGCTGCAGCCTGGGAATGGTCAGTGATAGTCAGATATTCAAAACCACTTTTTTTAGCAGCCGTGGCCATGTCTTCAAGACTATGAATCCCATCACTATAAGTCGAATGACAGTGTATGATTCCACGAATTTGATCCTGTCGAATTAATTGATCAAGATCAGTTTTAGACCATGACTCTATATTGGGAGTTTCTCTAAGTTCCGGTGGTACATATGGTTTATTATATTTTTCAAAGCCATCTAATTCAGAGGCACACTTTTGATTTACTACCTCCTTGTATTTAATGATAAATGATGCAGGTCCTGTAGTAAGCATAAGCCTAGAAGCCCATTGAGATTTACTCGATAAATGAATGGTAACTGGTAGAAACTCATTCCAAATACCCTGATATTCATGATCAAATTTTTGAGTCCACTCGATAGCATGGTCCTTAGCCATTTCTTCTAAATTGCCAGGAGTACAAGTCGACAATAGTTCCAATGACTCCAATGCTGGATGTCCTAATCGCCAGGGGCCAGTCAGAGAGCACAACAAATCAGGATTGATCTTACTAAGAATTTCGTTAATTAAATTACCATGATGCTGAATGGTGGTGTGCAAGTACTTACCTGCTGAAGTCTGTAAAAATCCAATAGCTTGAATGATAGATTCCTGAGTTTTTGCACCGAATCCTTTAAGATCAGCTAATCTGTTTTCATTACAAGCATACAATAGTTCCCCAGGAGAAGTTATCTCCATCTCCTTCCAAATCATAGCCACTTTTTTGGGTCCCAATCCATTGATTTTTAGCATTTCTACTACCCCTTTTGGTGTTTTAGCCAGATATTTTTCAAGAGTAGGCATTGAGCCTGTCTGGATCAGGCACATAATCTTTTCAGCAATAGCTTCGCCAACCCCCTTGATTTCCATCAATCCCTCTAAAGTATAGGAAGAAAGAGGAGTGTCCAATTTTCTTAAATTCAAATAGGCATTCTGATAGGACTTGATCTTAAAAGGGTTTTCGTCGTGCAGTTCCATGATCTTCGCCAAAAGGTCAAAAGATCGAGCTATTTCTTTATTAGTCACAGGCTAAAGGTAAGGCTTTGTAAAATTGGAGAAAATGACAATGTCATAAAAAAGAAAGTACCTTTTTTAACTATATGTTAAAATAATGACATAATTTCATATATGTATTTGTAATTTTGTATTCATAAAAAAATCTCGATATGAAAAATTTTTTGAATAAATTATTTGGCAAAGCAAAACAAGTCGGAGAGCAAATAGTCGACAAAGCAGAAGATGCAGTAGAAGCTGCAAAAGATAAGATAGAAGATTTAATTGCTGATCCTAAAGTTCAAGCTGCTTTTGCTCAAGCTAAAGCTAAAGCCCACGATTTTGTAGAAGATGCAAAAGAAATGGGGGCTAAAGTGGCTGACAAAGCAGACGATATATGGGACAAAGCAGTCGATAAAGCCGAAGACTTGGCACAGGATGCAAAAGCAATGGGATCCAAAGTAGCTGATCAGGCTGATCATATCTGGGATAAAGCGAAAGATAAAGTAGAAGACATGATTGATGACCCTAAACTACAAGATGTGCTAGCCAAAGCAAAAGCAAAAGCCGTTGATCTTGTAGAAGATGCTAAAGAACTAGGACACAAAGTTGTCGATAAGGCTGAAGATCTAATGGGCCACAACCCTGAGAAAACTGACGATCTTGCTAAAGGCGATGGAGCTCCTGCTGATAAAGCCTAAACTCTTATTCGTCATATTGCCAAGTCAGTCCATCCACATGGACCTCAACGTGAGATTTATTTTCGCTTTGTTCTACCCTACCTATGAATTGAGCAGGAATATTTAATGAAGATGCCAGTGACTTGATGGATAACAATCTAGCTTCTGAACCATAAATTTCAAGTCGAGTACCCATATTAAATACTTTGTACATTTCTTGAGGAGACGCGTTACTGCTTTTCTTGATTAGATCAAATACGATAGGAGGTGTAAATAATTGATCTTTAATGATTTTGACTCCATGTACAAATTTCAATACTTTACTATGTGCCCCACCTGTCGCATGGATAATACCATGCAAGCCATCCCTAGATTGATTAAAGACCTGATGCAATAAAGGCACAAATGTACGAGTCGGTGAAAGCAGGAGTTGACCTACTTGTCGTTGGATGTCGTTTCCAGAATCGGTTATCATTTCAGTCATGCGGTGATGTCCACTATACACCAATTTAGGATCAATACCGGAGTCAAATGATTCAGGATAAGAAGTTGCATAATATTTGGAAAGGACATCATGTCTGGCACTGGTCAATCCATTACAGCCGATACCACTATTATAATTAGTTTCATAAGTAGTCTGTCCGAATGAACCTAATCCTAGGATAAGATCTCCCGGTTGAATTTTGTTTTCAAAGACTTTGCTACTGGACATTCTATGATAAGCTGTATAACCAACATCAATAGTGCGGACTACATCGCCGACATCAGCAGTTTCACCTCCTGCATGGTGGATTTTAATACCATAAGGCGCTAATGTAGCAGCAAACTCCACTGTGCCGTTGATTATTGCTTCTAAAACTTCGAAAGGGATCAATTTTTTGTTTCTAAGGATCGTATTGGATATCACGAATTCATCCGTGGCACCAGAACATGCCATATCATCAATATTCATGACTAAAGCATCTTGTGCGATACCCTTCCAAATATTTACATCTCCTGTTTCTTTCCAATATAAATAGGCCAATATGGTTTTAGAACCGGCCGTATCTGCATGAAGGATCATTGCTGACTCTTCATCTTTAGCAAAAGGATCAGCCAATATTTTACAAAATGTATTTTTAAATAACCCTTGATCCAGAATCCTGATTGCATGATGGACCTCTTTCTTATCACTTGATACACCTCGTGCTTCGTATAGGGATGGTTCCATTTTAGTTTTTTATGTGAACTTGCTTTATTAAAAAATAATACTATCAGTCAAAGATACTTTTCCATTTATTCCCATACAATGCATAGACTGAGGTAACAAAGATCAAGAGCCAATATACTCCTTCCGTAGCCCAAGCCCACGAAAGATCAAGTTCCCTGACCTTGATGACATAAAATGCGACTACCAGGTATATTATGGTGCTCAGAAATTGAATTTTCAGACCATGAAAAGAAGCTCCTGTTCCACTCAAGCCATTGAAAAAAATAGTTGCTACTGAAAACATAAGGAGTAATACCAAGATAATACCTAGAATGGGTTTTGCATCATAGATTAGATGCATATCATTGGCACCTAGGATGGGGTAAAACAAATATTCAGGGAATAGCAAGCATGGGAAAGAGATGACAGCAGTGGTGATCAAAGATAGTCTAGCGGTCTTCCAGATTATTGGGATAACTGCTTTAAGTCTCAATTTTCCTATATAACCACTCACCAAAGTCTGAATGCCTGCGGAATAACCCCAAATAGGCACACTAAGTATCAAATAACATACTCTACCAAGGTTGGAAATAGCCAGTTCTCGCTCACCCATGTTTTCTATCCATGAAAACAACAGAAAAGAAGACCCTAACCCCACGATGGATTGGATGATAAAAGGTACAGAGACTTGAATGATTTGTTTGATTATCACCCAGTTAAGCGGATGAAGTCTGAATAAATGGTATTCAAATTTTTTGTTATCCCTAATTATAAATAAGGTAAAAACTAAAACAGCAAATACTTCAGCCAAAGTGCTAGCTAGCGCAGCTCCCCCAATTCCCATACTAGGCAAGCCAAAGCGTCCAAAGATGAAGCCGTAATTCAAAACAAGGTTGACGATAATCAATATAAGAGTCTGATATCCAATAATCGCTGTACGAGCAACACCAGCATATAATGAGATATAAACAACACCGATATAACTAAAAAACACTCCATAAGACCTATATTTGATGTAATCAAGGCTGTGCTTGATGATTGTGTCAGAATTTACAAGTTTTGTAAAAAGCCATTCACTACCATATCGCATGAAAAGAAACATGACAAAGGCCATAGCTAATTCGAAGATTAACATCATATGCATGATCTGACCTATAGCTACTTTGTTTTTTTCTCCCATCTTCCGTGCTATAAGAATCTGCCCTCCCCTGGAAAAACCATACCCTATAGCTGCCACGATCAGATAATATACCCCTACAAACCCCATTGCAGCAAACATGAGTTGATCATAATGGTATAGAAATATACTGTCTGTAATCGCAATTACGTTTTGTGATGCCCCACCGATCATGATAGGAGCAGAAATCTTGAAAATATTTCGATATGTTGTGCTTAAATTCAAATGAGGGTGATCAAAATTTTAATATTTAACGAAGAAAGTCATTTTTTCTTAAAATCGAGCCCAAAATTTTTTTGTAAAATTTATCCAATAAATGATACATAGATTCAGATCTGCGTATAAATTTGTCACTACGTAATAAACTTTTTTAAACCAAATCATAGTATCAACTTTCATTTTATGAAGAAAAAAGAAGAGCCCAAGGTAAATAAGAAGAGAGTAGTCAAAAATTATGACACCCTTTCACCCGAATTGGTCAAACTCATGCATGCTTCTTACTCGGATGGATTTGAAGGGGCTATGATTTCATTTTTCGATCGTGATGGTAAGCGGGTCTCTGCCATCCCATTTGAAACGGATGAGATATATTATCTCATTCGAATGGTAGAGAAAAAAACTAAGGCTCCCAAAGGTGAGGCTGAAATGGAGGCAGAATTGGAGGTGGATGCTCCTGTTGCTGCAGAAGAAGATGATCTCTTTGGTGCTAATGACGAAGAAGAAGGTGCAACTGGTGATGTATCTCTGGATGAAATAGAAAATGCCGAAAACTCTTTCAAGGATGATGACAATTACTGATTTAAGCTTGATCTTTCTTGTCGGAGGTTTAGCATGATAGTGTCGAGGTATTCCTTTATAAACCACTCTCTTTGATCTGATCATGCCTTCCTTAATATTATCAGATGATGCTTAAGATTCCTCTCTATCAAATAGATGCATTCACTCATCGGATTTTTGGTGGAAATCCTGCAGCTGTATGTCCTATGGAAAAAGAGTTACCAGATAACATACTACAGCGAATTGCCGCAGAAAACAATCTTGCAGAGACAGCATTTGTATGGAAAGTAGGTGATCATTTCAAAATCAGGTGGTTTACGCCGACTACTGAAGTAGACCTATGTGGACATGCTACATTGGCGAGCGCTTTGGTGTATTTTACTAAGTTGAATTATCCTTCTGCTACTATTTGCTTTGATTCCAGAAGTGGCCCTCTGTTTGTCTCTCGTAAAAAAGATGATCAATTAGTCTTAGATTTTCCCAGAGATGAATTTCAAACTTGTCTAATTCCTTCACACCTCGAGCAAGCTTTAGGTACAGAAATAATAGATTGTATCCGAGGGAAGTCAGATTTTATGGTGAGCGTAAAAGATGAATACACAGTAAGGCTATTGAAGCCTGATTTTGCTTCAATAAAAAACCTTCCCTCAAGAGGATTGATCGTAACCGCTCCAGGTAATAATTGTGATTTTGTCAGTCGATGTTTTTTTCCTCAAAGCGGCATAGATGAGGATCCTGTAACCGGTAGCGCTCATACCACTCTTGTTCCCTATTGGTCACCCTTACTTCACAAAAACAGTTTTGTAGCCAGGCAAGTTTCAGCTCGAGAAGGTATACTATATTGTGAATTGAAAAATGACAGGGTCTTAATAGGGGGTTATGCACAGCTTTATTTAGAAGGTCATATTTATGTTCCTGTTTACGATGAGTAATAGTCAATAGGCAAAATCATTGGTCTTTTGCCTATTGTATGTACAAATCCTGGAATCAAATGGAGGAATTTATAAAATTGGCAAACCTGAGTCCTGCATTTTTGTCCTATACACTACCAAGATTAAATTTAACCTCTCTGGGGTTTGGGGATAGGTTAGATGTAAATGACTTGAAGATGGATGTCGGATCTGAAAAGAAGTTCTTCGCTATTTTTTAGTGGTTAAAAAATATTGATGAGGTTTTTCGATTAAAAAAGATCTAATCTTCTACTTTTAGTAATACGAATCTGAGTTAGGTTCTCCTGCAAGCAGTGCAATATGAATAGATTTCAATATTACGTTTAATGCGTAGCAGGAGTCAGAGGGAAAGCACTAAATTCATTTCCTCATTTTTCCCTGTGACTCCTTGTTCAACAAATTTATTTTGCTAAGTTTTTAACTACCTATTCCACTTATTGATTTAATCGACAACAATCTTCTGCTTCGTTGATCGTAGGTTGGGAAATTCATAGAAATAAATTTCGATCCACTGGAGGAAAGATGCACGGCAATAAATTGCTGTTGTACGAGGTATAACAAAGTAACCACTGTTTGGTTTGTAGACTTTCCTCGAATTGCTATAAAATTAGTTCCATAAATTTCAGTTCAACCCATTCAGGGCTGTTAGTATTTTTGTGGTAATAACAACTGGAATGGCCTGTTGTTAATGATGTTTAATCCCTTTGTTTTTTCTGAAGTTTTTTCGAAGTGAAATATGAATTCATCGAAATAAATTTCGACGCACGGGAGGAGGAATACCCCGCAATAAATTGCAGGGCACGGGGAAAAACAAAAGCCCTTGCTGATTACTCAACAAGGGCTGTGTTATTTTTTAGATTAATTAGCGATCTCGATCTACGTGCTACTCTATAATAATCATCTTCTTAGTAGCGCTAAAGCCTTTAGTCTCCAGCGTATAATACAGCACTCCGGCTCCAGCAATTTCGGTTCGGTTGACTTTCAACTGATTGAATCCTTTGTTACCATTCTGTGCATACACTTTCACCAATCGGCCTGCAATGTCTGTGATCTTAATTGTCACTGGCTCTGCTTTTGCAAGTTCATAATTGATCAAGGTCGTTGCTTTGAATGGGTTCGGTGTATTTTAATGCAAAATATATCCCGCAATCGCGTTGCTGCCTACTGCTAGGGCTACTCCAAGGTTTTCTGTCGTAGTGTAAGCTTCCCACTGAGAGTGGTTAAAGTGCAGAATCCTGCTAAGCTGGTAAGGGCATTGTTGTTTATGATTAATAAACTGACACCTATTGAAGATAATGAGTTAAAACTAATGCTTGTAAGGGCAGCGTTGAAGATGATTATTAAACTGCCACCTACTGAAGATAATGAATTAAAACTAATGCTTGTAAGGGCAGCGTTGAAGATGGTGTGTGGCAGATTTCCCAAGCTGTATTCTATAATCAACATTCCCTCTTTACCTATTATGCCGCTCCGCCTGTCCCTTTTGTTTGCTTTTACAGTTATCC
>JAYSTG010000194.1:0-1856 GCA_043719965.1 Saprospiraceae bacterium
TAATCGATCCGGATGACTGATGCCACCATCTTGCATGGCCCAGATATACTTCGTCGAGGCAGGTACGCCGTCTTTTATTTCTTCACCTTCTGGATAAGCGGGCGCAGACATTTCTTGCCAGGTCTTACCTCTGTCAGTGGAGCGATGCAATTTTACACCCCAATGGCCATGATCGAGGCAAGCCCACCAGGTATTATTTCTGGCATCAGCATAGGCTATGGATACTGGTATACCTTCAAATGAGAAATTTTCCAACACCCACGCATTATCATTTTTACGATATGCTATAAATCCTTTTCGGGTACCTAATAAAATGGTTTGTTTACTCATGGATGATGATTGAATAAATGATTTCAAAAAAAAGGCTCAGCCCCCCGACAAAGCCTGGATGATATAAATTTCGTCGTCTGCTTCAAACAGGTCAGTCAACTGTAGTCGATCGTCGATCACTTCACCATTTATAAAAATATTGACATGCTTACGCAGGTGACCTTGTTCGTCCAATATATAGTTTATGATGCCAGGGTGCTTTGTATTGATTTCACGAAACACCTCAGGCAAGGAAAGAGCATGAGTATCATACTCCCCCAACGTAGGAAAAAAACGTTTTAGCGCCTTGGTAAATTTTACTTTTGCCATGAACCAGATGGTGACCTACCTGTCTGGTAGGTTGTGACGAAGGTAATAGGAAACTTTTATAAAATATAACTCAAATCATGCATTCGGTATGATTTGTAAGGAGCGACGATATAGGGAAAAATGCACCAAACCTTGACTATCGGGTGGGGAAAATGAGGCGGATCCAGAGGGAAATTACATTTATTTATGTCCTTGCCATTCAAATGGAATATCTAACCATTTAGCACCATTCAGTATTAATACTATTTCAGTCGATCGTATTGTTTCTAAAACTTTAATAAGATATTTTTTATATTGCTCGTCTATCTCGCCATCCATTAAATGGATCTCTACATTTTCAATATTTCGCTTTTTCTTATAATCATTAAAGGAGAAAATATTTAGGGAATTATTTTTTTTAATTTCAAAATCCGAAATATAATTATCATACAATCTAAATGTAAATGATTGTTCCAAATAATTATTAACCCAAATAGATTGAATAGCTGGATTACTAGGAAATTCATAGCCTTCATGTTCTAACCTTTCAATAACCATAGAAGATTCTTGATAGTTGTTATCGTTGAGCAATTCTAAAAAAGTATTATTAAAAATACTAATTCTGTCGATTAATTTTTGTTTTAACGTGTTAATCATGGGAATAATATTGAAAATTCCATATTGTAAAATAAACTTGGCCCTAAATTCTGATCTGCGGGATAACCCATATCTAAGACTGTATAACTTTGATTAATTAATTTTTGAACCCATTGTTGATTGGCTTTATATATCAATGTGTTTGAAATATCAGAGTCAGCTATCCAACCTTGTGAGTTTATGCTCTCATATTTGCGCTTTCCCGTAATTGGATTAATTGGATTTGCAAAGTCATCTTTAATTTGTTTCCATGAATAATTAATTCCATCAATGGTAAATGAATTATTCGCTTGATATAAGTCATTAAATGCCTCTACTTGTTTTCCCTCACTTGCTAGGCTTGCAACTACATCATTAACATGCCCGTCCATTTTTCTACCGATCACAGCAAACTTTATGTTAGTTCCAGCTTTTACATTTTGAATAACTTTCCCAATTATTTTATCACCCACGCTGAAAGATGTCACGGCGCTTTTTCCTAACAACCTAATCCCAATTTCCCCATCATTTTCTCGAACCACCTCCAAATCACCAAAAGCCTCTTTACCAGTTTTGTCTATATACTTTACATCCTCAATCTT
>JAYSTG010000195.1:0-1856 GCA_043719965.1 Saprospiraceae bacterium
TTTGTCTTAAGGGAGAAATGTCAGCACTCTTTAAAAGTTCTTGATAGCTGCTGTCAATATGAACTACTAAGCTGTCCGATAAAATTGAAATGATAACCGGACGATGGGTTTTAAACCAAGTAATAGAAACAGCCTTGAGATACTCTCTCTCGTCCTTGCTTCTAATTTGGTTTGCGTTAGATTGCTTAACGAGTTTATTGAGTTTTTCAATTTCAGTTGCTGCCTTATCTATTGTGTCAATAAATACGTTCATGGTGAAGCGTTGGCGTTTTTGACACTATTTTTTCTTAGCAGTAGCTTTCTTTGATTTTGAAGCTGTTCTTTTAGTTCCCGAATTACCATGACCTGCCGTTGGCATTGAAACTGCAACAAGATTTTCGCCAACAGCATTTATTTCATAAGTGCCTGTGCCAACTTTATCAACTAAGCCAAATGCGTTAGCGTTAACCAATATCACGTTTGGATGTTTTGGTCTATCTCTGTTTGCTTTTCTACATGCCTCTGTTACATCGTCAGCAGTGATAGAATTTTTACGTTCTGCTGCTGGTGCTTCAAACTTGTGATAGTAAGCAACAGCAGCAACAAGTTGGTTTGCAGATGTTGGATTTTTCTCTTCAAGGAAAGTCTTGATGTCTTTGCCGCCATGATGTGTTATTATGGGTTGTCCTGAAGCAGTTGGATTACCTGTCTGCTGGGTTTGTGTTGTCGTGAGAACAACGTTTTTAATGCCAAGTCGCTCACTTGCCCACCTAAGTATTCTTTCCTTTTCAGTGTCGTCAAATGGTTCTAAAGCATCGCAGATTGTTTTAATTGCTCCTAAGTCGTCTGGTTTGTTTGACATGATATTAAATTTTTACAAAGTTAGATTTCTGATTGTCTGTTTCAAATTTGTCGTTAGCTCGTTGTTGACTACACGGTCGTCAACAATAGCCGCTAACGTGAGTGTATAAAACGTAGCGGGCTTACGAAGCCACGCCCTGTCCCACGACACCGAACGAAATTATGAAACTAAAACTACAATGCAACACCGAGCCAGCGCTATGTTTTATACACATTGTTGTGCTTTCGTTTTTTACTGAAATTAGTCCATCTAACTTATTGTTTTGGAGGATTCAATTTATTATATGACAATTTGTGTTCCTCCATGATTTTTCCAAATTCATCAATCAATCTAAACGTAACTTGAGGTTCGCTTTCTCCTATGTTAAAAGTAAATTCACCAAAAGCCATCAATCCTTTGCCGTCATAACCGAATATTTGATTCGTTGAGTCTTTCGCCATTGCATCTGGTCCGGGAACTCCTCCGAGTGAGGCAGTCTCAAATTCATAGAACATAAATCCTGATTTTCTGGGTATTGTAAAACCTCTTGCCCCATGTCGGTCTCCACTTATCAATAAAACCCCAGGTATTTTTTTAGCTTCTATAAAGTTGAAAATTTCTTCCCGGGCCAATGTGTCCCAAGTACCCCATGAATCTTTACCATTTGTAATATAATCGCTCCACATTGTTCCACTCGATACAATCTTAAAAGTCGCTGTCGATTTTTCTAAAATATTTTTGAGCCATTTCAACTGGTCTGTTCCTAAATAGGAGCCATACTCACCTCTTTTTTCAATAGTTCGGCACGACCTTGTATCAAGCATAATTATTTCAACCTGACCTATTCGTGTATTGAAGTAAATACCTTCCACATTGTTTTGAGGGTTGTTCCAATTCTTTCGCCACAAAGTACGGAGCTCCTCTCTATCTGATTCTTTAAATTTTTCAGGAACACCGCTTAGGTCATTATTAAAATAATCGTGGTCATCCCAACTTGCATAAAGAGGAATATTAGCAGCGAGTTTTTTCCATGCCT
>JAYSTG010000196.1:0-4707 GCA_043719965.1 Saprospiraceae bacterium
GAAGAATAGAAAAAACTCCCTTGCTTTTGTTTGCAATAGTCTTGAAGACCAGTTAGTTCAGCATGCCAACCTGTGGTACCACTTACTATTGGAATATGATGATCAATACAAAAGGTGATATTTCGGATTGCAGCAGTTGGTTGAGTAAACTCAATGGCTAAATCTGTTCCGATTAAATGGTCAAGACCAGTGTTAAGTAATGGATCTACAATAGAATAAATATTATGACCTCTATTAATACATAATTGCTCTATTTCTTTCCCCATCTTTCCGTAACCTATGAGACTAATATTCATATTTTATTTTGCTTTTTATTAGCACATGACATTCCAATTCTTTGTTTTTAAAAAATTTTGTCGACTTTAAGTTCATCTACAAATCTACCTGTACCCCGATTTAGTATAAGAGGCTAAAATTAATTGGATTCCTTATATTTGCACACTCCTAAAGAGGCCCCTTCGAAGAAAAACATAAGTATGGGTTGGTTCAAACGGTTAAGAGACGGTATTCAGACTACCACTAAAAACAAAAAGGAAACTCCTGAAGGTATTTGGCATAAGTGCGAACTGTGTAAGCACATGAGCACTGCAGCAGAATTTCAAGAAAATTTCTATAAGTGCGTGAAATGTAATCATCACTTGAGAATAGGTAGTCTTGAATATTTTGAACTATTATTTGATAATCAAAAATTTACACTTCTTTTCGAAGAACTAGAAGCCATAGATATATTGGATTTTAAAGATCTGAAACCTTATCAAACTCGGCTGGTGGAAGCTAAGTTGAAATCTGGCTTGAACTCCGCATTAACTGTAGGTTTTGGCAAGGTGGGGAAAAAAAATCTTACAGTTGCTTCTATGGATTTCAGTTTTATTGGCGGATCGTTATCTAGTGTAGAAGGCGAAAAAATTTCTAGAGCAATAGATCATTGCCTAGAACATGAATGCCCCCTCATGATTATTTCTAAATCGGGTGGGGCAAGGATGATGGAATCTGCTTTTTCATTAATGCAATTGGCAAAGACGGCCGCTAAACTTACCTTGATGGAGTCTGCAGGGTTGCCCTACTTTTCATTAATGACAGATCCTACAACAGGTGGGGTCACTGCGTCTTATGCTATGTTAGGAGACATTAATATGGCTGAACCCAAAGCCTTGATAGGGTTTGCTGGACCAAGGGTAATCAAGGAGGTGATCAAAAAAGAATTACCTGAAGATTTTCAATCCGCTGAATATCTCCTAGAGCATGGATTTTTGGATTTTATCGTGGATCGTGCTCAACTTAAAAGTAAAATGGAGGAGCTACTTCTCATTTTTGAAAAAGCAACTGCATAAGGTCAATCTTCTACTTGGATGAGCTTGAATTTAAAATCCAAAGGGTTGAAGTCATGTAAAAGAGTATCAATCCATGCTTGGCCATGTTTTGAATAAAAAGTCATAAAGTTTTCGTGTCTTTCCATCAAGGTATTGTCTGGCACCAATTTATCCTTTAATTTTTTTACTTTATTCAATTGAACTTCCAATCTATTTTTTTCTGACTTCAGCAGCTTTTTCTCTATATGCTCTATTGATTTGACGAGTTTTGTTTTTTCAGCTTCCACAGACGGTCCTAGTGTAGAGTCGATATCTAAAGCTTTTAATCTTATTCGCTCCAACCATTCTTGAATTCCATTTAATTCCACAGTAAGGTCTAGGGGATGTGGGCTTAAGGATTCTGCAACCTGATTTAATAATATGTCCGTTCGTAAGGCAAGGTCGCCAATGGACAGTTTATATTTTTTTAATTGTCCGAATTGTTCGGAATCGATCATCATAAAAGAATCTCTTCGCACCAGCATTGGGTAGGCTACTCCGATCCCTTCAAATTGCGCCTTACGTTCTAACCAATACGCGAGTTCTCCCCCTCCTCCGATATAAGCCAAATTGGGCAATAAGATCTCTTGATAAATTGGTCGCAGGATGACATTAGGACTAAAACGTTCAGGATGTTGATCGATTTCTGTAATAATTTCCGCTTCATCAAATTGAGTCGGTCGATTAATCACTTTATAAAACCCGCCTTCTTTTTCAATACGCTCTCGAAAACCATCATCGAAATAAAAAAAGTTAATATCCCTTGCATGTGAAGCTTCTTCATATCCTTGAGTTTTTAAAGCTTGCTGAGTATGTTGAATCAATGATTTGGATGAGGAATGAAGTATTTCATCCAGCATATATGGTTTGAATCTTTCCTTAAGTCTTTTATCGTCCGTATTCAAAATTAATATCCCCAATGGGCCTAGAATAGTATGGAGTATATATTGGAACGCCTGGGCGAATGTATGTTGCTCCTGATATGCCTTTTCCAATAGATCTATCAACTCAGGTCCAAATCGAGTAGATATCAGTAGGGGTTTGACTTCTTCAATCGTAGAATGAATGTCTTCTAACGTGTATCGTCCGACCGGCCCTTTTTGAGTGGTGTTCCATTGAATTTTTTGACCATGTATATAGCAATGATTTAACTCTTCCACATCATGATCCTCAGAACCAATAACGAAGACAGGCACTATTTTATAGGACGGATATCTTTGATTGATCGTCTGAGCCAATTTGATGGTACTAATTGCTTTGGAGATTATAAAGGCAGGGCCGGCAAACAAACTGGGTTGATGGGCAGTGCACACGGTAAAGACATTCGATGCTTCAAGTGATTGTATTAAGGTATTAGAAATTTCTGAAGGAAGTAAGCATGCATATTGATCTAATAATACCTCTTGCAAGATTTTTCGATCGACAGGAAAGGTCTCTCGGCGATGTATGATATCTTCAAATGAATCGAGACCTCTGTTCCATTTTAAAAAAGGCTCCAAATTGGAATTTGATCGATTCAAGTCGCGATCTATTTTACTGAAATCACTAAAGTCTGAAATGGCAATGGAGTCTAATATCATGAAATCACTTTAAAAAGATTGCAAATATACATGCAGTAATAAACAATCCTTGCTGATTAAGTTTTTAGTAACGTTTTTATTAAACTCAAGGCATAGATGAGTCTATTATTTTTGAGGAGCCCTTCTTATAAGTTCAAAAAAGGCAAGTGCTAGGAATACTTTTTCCTCTATAGGATCTAGTTCTGCTAAATATTGAAATGCACGAGGATTCCGAGTTTCTTTTTTAGATTCATTGAGTAGGTTTCCAGCCATTTTATTATTGACATGAATCGCGAGTAAGATTTGATCGTTACGATCTATCTGCGCTATTACGTTTCTGCCGTTGTACCACAGTCGGCCTTGAGAATCCAGTTTACCATAATATTCTTCATCAATAAATACCTCTACTTCTTTATTTAATACGATGTAGCCTATTTCATGTTTAGAGGTCCTGGTCAAAATGACACCTTCTTCAGGACCATACATTTTTTGGATATAGACCATCAAGGGTTCATGATATATCGATTGAAAAACCCCTCTGGTTAATTTATTGGAAAATGATTTTTTGGTTTGTTTATGTTGCCTTAAACTCAGGAGCTCCATCTCATGACGATCCCATTGTATTAAATGGTCTGTAGCCAAGGATTTGAGCTCGGGCTGAAGTAATCGAAGATCATTTCGCAATTTGAGTATTGCCGACCGGAAGCCTGAAAAAAGCTTGTCTAAGATTGAAATCACAGAGGCAAAACTAAATATAAAGAACGTGACAAATGCAAAAAATGCAATTCTGGCCATGAAAGAAACATTGAGGTTATTAACCCAAATAAGACTTCAACGAATTTTGATGCATAGATCTTCGCAATCGACGAATAGCTCTCTCTTTTACTTGCCTTACTCGCTCCCTGGTCAGGCCGTACATATCTCCGATCTCTTCGAGAGTCAGCGCTTTATTTCCATCCAGGCCAAAATAAGCTGAAAGCACCTCCATCTCTCGTGGGGCCAATACAGTCATACCGTACTCGACCTCTTTCTTTAAGGATTCTTTCATCAAAGCCAGATCAGGACTATCTTCTGTTTCATGCATATAAAGGTCGATCATGGATATGTCATCTTCATCTGTGCCAATAGGCGCATCAAAAGAAACGTGACGCATATTACTCTTCAATACATGATTGATATCTTTGACTGCTACACCAAGTGCCTCCGCCAATTCTTCGGGAGAAGGCTCGCGCTCAAATTCTTGAACGAAAGTGATATAAGCTTCATTCAGACGATTGTAAGATCCCACTTTATTGACGGGCATCCTGACTATACGGCTGTATTCAACGATGGCTTGAAGAATGGATTGTCTGATCCACCATACTGCATAGGAAATAAACTTAAAACCTTTGGTTTCATCGAATCGTTTGGCGGCTTTGATCAAACCGACATTTCCTTCATTGATCAGATCACTCAATGATAGCCCTTGATTTTGGTATTGTTTTGCTACAGAGACTACAAATCGGAGGTTTGATTTACACATGACCTCTAAAGCTTCTTGATCGCCCTCCCGAATGCGTCTAGCGCACTCAGCCTCCTGTTCTGGGGTGAGCATACCGAGTTTGGCGATGTCATTGAGATATTTTTCAAGAGACACCGACTCTCGATTTGTGATTTTATTTGTTATTTTTAGCTGTCTCATAATTTATCCTCACTATAACCTACATTATTATCAGTGAAAAAGTTTCTCTAATAAACACAAAAGGGAGCAAAACGCTCACTCCCTTTTGACAGTTTAACTTTTTATTATGATTAAGGTG
>JAYSTG010000197.1:0-4687 GCA_043719965.1 Saprospiraceae bacterium
TCTCGTGCCTGCCCTACGTGAGGCGGGCTCGATCCCTGCCCGACTAAAGTCATTCTCTTCCGATCCGGCACGGGCGGGCAGGCGGGAGTTTTGAGGCACGGTCCCTACCTAGATTCTAAATATTTTATAAATTAAATTATGTTTAGAAATTACATCGATTCATCTCAAACCCACTAAATATGGCGAAGAACCAAAATTTTTATGATTGGTATTGCCGTCTTTGAAAGAAAGATTTCCATACAATGCCACCCCAATGCCATCCACTACACATCCTTCTACCATGTTTTTGGCATGATTAGGATTTACTACAATACCACAGTCTATAGCAGAGGTTACATGATTTACTTTTGGAATATTATTATTTAAATTAAGGATCTTACACATTGCAAGTCATTGTAGTGTTATAAAATAAATTTATGCAGTTTGGTGTGCGTTTATTCCATTTTTAAATAATTGAAAGTAAGCTACACATACCAAAAATTATTTCGAAATCAAATTTTTACCCCTGCGACTTCGGTAGTTCTATTTTAAATGGTTGTACATAATGTCGCTTACCCGTAGCTTTAAATAATGCATTGGCCACTGCGCCAAAAACGGGCGGGAATGGTGGCTCACCCAAGCCAGTGGGGTCGATATCGTTTTGGACAAAATGCACATGTATTTTCTTTGGAGCTTCATGATACCGTATCATTCGATAATTATGAAAATTAGTTTGCTCTGCAGCGCCATCTTTATGGGTCAAAGCACCGTATAAAGAGTTTCCTATGCCATCTACCACAGCGCCTTCGACCATATTTTTGGCCGAATCCGGATTGATTACAATACCACAATCCATCGCAGTAAATACTTGCTCCACATAGGGTTGGCCATCTCTGATCGTCAGATCTACCACATGGGCAGCATAAGAATTATGGCAGAAATAAGCCGCTACTCCCCTGTTTTTTTTGCGATTCGATTCATTGTCCCAATCAGATTTTTCTCTTACTAGTTTCAGTACTCCTGCATATCTATCTACATCGTACTCATTATTTTCACCTACCGGATTTGTTTTGGCACGTTGTAATAATTCTAATCGTAAATCTATTGGGTCTTTACCCATTGCTTCGGCCACTTCATCGAGAAAAGATTGTTCAGCAGCAGCATTAAAATTGGATCTTGGTGCACGGAAAGCGCCTATCGTAATATTAGAAGGTATTTCCCAACCTTCCGCTAAATAATTATCTACTGTACCTGCCGGAAAACGATTAGCATGAATAGGATGCTCGGGTATGCCACCACCTTTGACATGAAAGCCAATCAAATTTTTATTTGCATCTAATGCAGCCCGATAAGTAGCCGTATACATAGGGCGATATATACCATAAGTCATATCATCTTCGCGAGAATAAATCAATTTAATAGGGGTATTCATTTTTTTAGAGATCAGTCCCGCCTCTACCATATAATGATGGTATGCTCTGCGACCAAAACCGCCACCCATACGAGTCATTTGTACTTCGATTTTATCCGCTGCCAATCCAAATCGATTAGCGAGGGTCTGCTCTGCAATGCCGGGCGCTTGCATCGGACCTACGAATAGAGCTTTTTCTGCAGTGACATTAGCAAAGAAATTCATAGGCTCCATACAATTATGTGCTAAAAAAGGCGCCGTATAAGTGCGTTCGATAATCTGAGCAGCATTTTTAAAAGCAGTTTCGGGGTCGCCATCTTTTCTCAATTGTTTGGCAGGTTTTTTAGCCCATTCTTGCATTTTTTCTAATTGGGTGGTTGAGCTTTCAAGGCCTGAAGGTGTAAACTCTTCTACTTTATTGCCTCGCATATTCATAAATTCCTTTCTTTCCGGGGCAGTTTCCCATTGAGTTGATAGCTTCTTGCGAGCATTCATCACTTCCCAAGTAGTTTTTCCTACCACGACGAGTAGATCATTATAAGTTCGCGTTTCAAATGCTCCTCTATCGCTACCTTCTTCATATAATTTAATGCTAAATACATCTTTGATGCCTGACATTTTTAAGCTTTCTGCAGCATCAAAAGACTTTAGTTTCATACCAAAAGCAGGTGGATGTTGGATCATGGCGATTAACATGCCTTCCATTTGATAATCCATTCCAAACATAGGTTTGCCTGTAACTATTTTTACTCCTTCGGTATTTTTCTTTGATTGGCGTATGATCGAAAAATCTTTTACCGACTTAGTTTTTACATCTTTGGGCACAGCCATAGCAGCAGCTTTGCTTGCCATTTCTCCATATTTTGCCGTTTTTCCGGATGCATGAGATAATACTCCAGCTTTGGTTGTGATTTCAGATGATGGAACACCCCAGGTTTGAGCGGCAGCTTCGATAAGCATTTGACGGGCTGATGCTCCTGCGCTTCTCAATGGCTTCCAATAAACCCTTACCGAATTACTTCCTCCAGTAAATTGAAAACCGAATTTTACATTGTCATGAGGCGCCATTTCCACCACCACATTTTTCCAATCCACATCTAACTCCTCAGCTACTATCATCGGTAATGAGGTCATTACATTTTGTCCAAATTCGGGATTAGGACATAGAATTTTTACGATATTATTAGGAGTGATTTTTATGTAACCTGTAAGATCTGACCATATCTCAGGCATATTTAATACCGCAAGTTTATCGGCAGATTTGAAACAAGCCGACCAACTAAAACTCAACATCAAACCACCACCTGAAATGGCAGATGTTTTTATAAAAGATCGTCTGCTATTAGACTTTATTTTTTCCATAGTAAAGATTAGTTTGATGTGTTACTTTTTTGATGCTGTTTTGATTGCTTCTTTTATGCGTAAGTAGGTGCCGCATCTACATATATTACCACTCATGAAAGCTTCTATTTCAGTGTCACTTGGACGAGGATTGCTTTGGAGTAAGGCTGCTGCAGACATGATCTGACCAGATTGACAATAACCACATTGGGCCACATCGTGTTCGAGCCAGGCTTGCTGCACCGGATGGGTACCGTGTTCTGATAAACCTTCGATGGTAGTAATTGCTGCTTTATTAATCGCCGAGACAGGCAACATACAAGACCGTACGGCATTGCCATCCATATGCACGGTGCAGGCGCCACATTGGGCTATGCCACAGCCATATTTAGTACCTGGCATATCGAGGTGATCACGCAATACCCAAAGTAATGGAGTGGCGGGATCTACATCTACTTCTTTGGTTTTACCATTGATTTTTAATTTGAAGACTGACATATAATAAAAGATTTTCTAATTGGTGATATAGTAAAGCTACCTCTGTTTTATTTAATACGGATTACAATAATTCAAAAGTATAGTTATATCCAAATTTTAATTACCAACTAAGCTTTAGAATGTATAAACCCTCTCAGGCTTAGTCATTGCGGCATGGGGCGAATCTCAATGTATCAGGCTTAAATTACCATATCCATCGGTGACTTACCTTGCAATTGAAGTAAAGCATTATTTAGGGCAGTATCTTTTATAACTCCCTTGAGTGATAGATCTTCATTTAATTTATTCCAACGGATTCCTACTCCACCACTTATTAATTCCCAGTCATTCAGTTGATTTTGAGTCGCTTTAGCTAAAGATCTGAAGTCAGATAAGTTGATGCGTAATACTTTACTATTATTTAATAAAATGATGATTACACCAAGTTTTATATCAGGAAATACCTAATTGATACGCAATCCTTTTTCAAATATTAATCTATCAAATGGATCAGTTGATCTCTTGTTTTTTATTTGATTATTTTTCAAAGTACTCATACCATTTTTTTAATAAAACATCAGAATTTTTATTTATAATTATTCGTATATCCCTTCTTTCTCGAATAGTAAATCCGTATGCATATTCTTCAGTAACTTTCGGAATAAGCCAATATTTAGCAATGCCATTGCCTTTGGAAATGTGTACATGTGGATTTTCATCGTTTTCATTGCTGGCATTAGGTACCAATCGGATATCAGGGTCATAGGTGATTCAGCAATGGTAAATAGGGTACAATGATTTTCTGCTGAAGTATTGTCTGCGCTTAAGCCTCCAGATTGTTCTTGTTGCTGTTTTTTCTTGTCATTTGTGGTCAAGTCCGGTGAGATTCGAGCCCACGATCTTCCTTTATTGGTGGACTTATATAAATACTGAGCTCCGATATAAAGATTGTTTTTATTTTTTGAACCAATCTGAATAGGGGTATTCCAGTTGAATCTCAATTTTTCTTCGCCTACGGCGGCTTGAGGTTTGATATTGACCGAGGTACCTTCTTTGATATTTACGCGCCCTATCTCTCCACCTTGATATTCGGCATAGACAAATTCAGGATTGATCGGATCAGGTTGAGCCCAAAATCCATCACCGCCATATATAAATTTCCAATCCGCGTTTTTGGTTCCAAACGGCGCCTTATTAGGTGCGTACCATGTGCCATTGTCTTGTAGTCCTCCATATACATTATAAGGTTCTTCCAAATCATAACTAACATGATAAAACTGTGAAACAGGTAGAGTCGCCAAATGCAGCCAGGAAGCTCCTCGATCATTACTCAGATATACACCTCCATCCGTGCCCAGATACATTTGATTGGTATAGTTGGGATTGATCCATAGCGCATGATGATCGGGATGTACACCAAAAATGCCACCTGAACCTCCACCACCATCTGCAAAGGAATAGCCACCATCATTGCTATAG